>NZ_JBHWZJ010000062.1:0-25610 GCF_042728415.1 Streptomyces sp. NPDC060198
GGCCGTCACCGTTCCCTCCACGGCGAACAGTTGCTCCTCCACGTGGTCCAGCGCCAGCCGAAGTGCGCCGGTCGCGACGGCCGCCTCCCCGAGCAGGGACAGGGCGACCCGCGGCGGGCGGAGACAGTAGCGCGAGAGCTCGTTCCGCAACGGGTCCAGCACCCCGTCGAGCCCCGCCGCCCAGCCGCCGACCACCACTATCTCCGGGTCGAGAGCCAGCACGAGGGCCGCCACGTCGTGCACCAGCCGCTGGATGAACCGCTCGACCGCCTCCTGAGCACGGCTGTTGCCCTGCCTGGCCTTCGTGAACACCGCCGCCACCGCCTGCTCGTCCAGCGGGTCGAGCGGCGTGTCGGTCGTGGACAGCAGATGCTCCGGCGTGACTTCCCTCCCGAGCAGATGGAGCGCGCCGATCTCGCCGGCGGCGCCGCCGTACCCCCGGTGCAGCCGTCCCCCTATCAACGAACCCGCTCCGGGACTCAATCCTGCAAGGACGAAGACGATGTCGTCCGACTCCGTGGCGGCGCCCTTCCAGTGCTCCGCCACGGCGGCGGTGTTGGCGTCGTTCTCCACCAGGACCGGGCAGCGGAACGAGCGCCGAAGCCGCTCCCCCAGAGGGAGTCCGGTCCAGCCGGGAAGCGCCGTGCCCAGTCGGACCGTGCCGTCGGCCTCCACGATCCCCGGGCTTCCGACCCCCACGGCTCGCAAGCTGCTCCTGGCCACGCCCGTACGACGCAACAGGTCGGCGATCACGGCTCGGACCTGATCGAGCCGGTCGTCCGCGGCCGCGGTCTCGGAGACCGCTCGCTGGCCCGCCCCGATGATTCTGCCGTCGAGTCCGGACATGAGCGCGGAGACGCGGTGGGGGCCGATCTCGATGCCCAGCAGATGGCCTGCCTCGGCGCGAAAACGGAACCGACGGGCTGGACGGCCCTGGCGCCGCGCTTCACCCTCGTCGGGCAGTGCCTCCACGACCAAGCCGGCTTCGAACAGCCCCTCGACGACTCCTTCGACCGTTGGCCGGGAAAGACCGGTGATCCGGGTCAGGTCCGAGAGCGTCGGGAGCTCGGCCCCACGCAGGGCGTGCAGTACCACCGCGGAATTGATCCGCCGCAACAACGACGGGTCACCACCGGTCAGCCGCCCCACGTGTGTCCTCCTCACGCCCCTTGTGTCTGCCGGATGGTACTCGGTGGGATGAGGCACCGCGAACGCCGCCAGGGGCGGAGCCGATTCTGATACTGCGCGGCCTGGCGATGGCCCGGGTGCCGGCTCCCGCGAGTCGATGTACACGCGGTGGTGAGTCCGGGGTGGCTGGATCACGCCGTCCGCGCTCGTCATCGCGCCCGGGCCGTGGGCGAAGCCGCCCGAGCCCTTCCCGCCACCCGCTCGGGCAACAGGAGTCATCCGCCGGGGCTTGCCGGGGGTGCGTGCTGGGAGGGCTGGTCGGTCGAGTTGCCCCGTCCGCTGTCAGCCGGGGACCACGAAGCCCGACTCGTACGCCGTGATGACAGCTTGTGTCCGGTCTCTGGCCCCGAGCTTGGTCAGCAACGCACTGACATGGCTCTTCACCGTCTCGGTGCCCACGACCAGCTTGGCCGCTATCTCCGCGTTCGAAAGCCCCCGGCACATCAACCGGAGCACGGCTGCCTCCCGATCGGTGAGGGCCGCCCGCGTCACCACCGCGCGGGCCCTGTTCGTCCCGTACTCGGAGGCCAGCCGACGTACGGCCGCCGGAAAGAGCAGCGACTCGCCTTCCGCCACCAGGCGGACCGCGTTCACGATCTCCATCGGCCGGGCTCGCTTCAGCAGGAAACCGTCCGCACCGGCACGCAGTGCCTCGTACACGTACTCGTCGTTCTCGAACGTCGTGACAACCAGGATCTTCGGCGGGTCGGCCAGTGAGCGGAGCAGCAGCCGGGTTGCTTCTATGCCGTCCATCAGGGGCATCCGAACGTCCATGGCGACCACGTCCGGCCGCAGCTGCCGGACCAGGGGGAGCACTGCCGCGCCGTCCGCGGCCTCCCCTGCCACTACGATGTCCGGCTGCGACTCCAGCACCGCCCGCAGACCCGTTCGCACGAGTGGTTCGTCGTCGACGAGAAGCACATTCACCGTCACAGCCTCACCTCACGCCTCGGAGCGGAAGGGTGACGCGAACCTGCCACTCGCCGTGGTGCGGGCCGGCTTTCGCGCTCCCTCCCAGCAGTCTCGCCCGTTCGCGCATTCCTTGTAGCCCATGGCCCCGGGGCGAGCGGGGGGTGGCCTCCGCCATCGGATTTCGTACATCGAGTTCGAGGTGGTCCCTCTCGACGCCGATGCGCACACGGACGGGGACCCGTCCCGCGTGACGCAGCGCGTTGGTGAGTGACTCCTGCAGGATGCGGTACCCCTCCCGGGACAAGGAATCGGGCAGACGGTCGACGCACCCGGTCACCTCGGCGTCCACGGCGACACCGGATCCTCGCGCGGAGTCGAGCAGTTGCTCCACCGCGATCAGCGTCGGCCGTCGATCGGCAGAGGCTCCCGGCTCGCGCAGCACACGGAGTACCCGCTCCAGATCGTCGAGTGCCGCCCGGCCGGTCTCCTCGATCGCGATGAGCGCGCGCCGCGTGAACTCCGGGTCGTCCGCCGTGGATGCGGCACCTGCTTGCACCACCGAGACCGTGAGGGCGTGGCCGATGGAGTCGTGGAGTTCACGTGCGATGCGGTTGCGCTCCAGGAGCTGCTCCGTGAGTTCCTCCAGCGCCGACATCCGTTCGGTCCTCGACGGCCCCAGCAGCCGGCGGGCGGCCGCAGTGGAGAGCCTTCCGCAGAGAACGACGAGCGCGAACAGCAGAAGAATGGGCAGAGGCGCGAGTGCCCCGTACCAGGCGTGGGGTTCGATCAGATGGAATATGCCGTCGCGGTCGATGCTGTCGCTGCGGACGGCACCGACCAGGCTGATCGAGGTGGCAGGCAGCCAGAGGGTGGCCACACCCACGACGATGGACAACAACAGGCGCAGCTCCAGCCAGAGCACGGTGCGCCACTTCTCACCCCACGTCGTGGCAGGAGCGACGGAGATGGTCGCGTCGGCCCGGCCACGCTCGCCGGGGGTGAGGAGCAGCTGCGCCTGGACCCCTTCCCCCATACGCATCACCGGGAGGAGGCCCACGGGCACGGCGAGCAGCGCGAGCTCCCACGGCACGCCGGGGGCGACGAAGAGCCACACGCTTATCAGAGCCAGCGGCGCGACGAGGTGGATCCAGCGGCTGTAGGTCACTGGGGCTGCAAACGGGGCGAGTAGTCGGCGCATGTGGGCCATGGTGACAGTGCCCGTCCGGCTGTACCTCCCCCGCACGGGGGAGAGGATTCCCACGGTCGGGGGAGGACGCCGCCGGGTCGCCCCAGCCAGGCTGGGTACATGACCAGCATCGATGTGCAGCAGCTCACGAAGGACTACGGATCCACCCGAGCGGTGGACAGACTGACCTTCCGTGCGGAGGCCGGTCGCGTGACCGGCTTTCTCGGGCCCAACGGGGCGGGGAAGTCCACCACGATGCGAGTGATCCTCGGCCTGGACCGCCCTTCCGGTGGCACGGCGGCCGTGGGCGGACGGGCCTACGCCACGCTCGACAACCCCTTGTGTGTGGTCGGTTCACTGCTCGACGCAGGAGCAGCGCACGGATCGCGGACCGCGCGCGACCATGTGCTCGCCCTCGCGGTGAGCAACGGGATTTCGCGGCGGAGGGTCGACACCGTGCTGGAGGAGACCGGCCTCGCACCGGTCGCCACCCGCCGGATCAAGACGTTCTCGCTCGGCATGCGTCAACGGCTGGGCATAGCGTCCGCACTGCTCGGAGACCCTGCCGTGTTGATGCTGGACGAGCCGGCGAACGGCCTCGATCCCGAGGGAATCGTCTGGATCCGTGAACTGGTGAAGCGGCTTGCCCGCGAAGGACGCACGGTTCTGGTGTCCAGCCACCTGATGAGCGAGACCGCCGCCTTCGCTGATCATCTGATCATTCTCGGTGGGGGCAGACTTCTTGCCGACATGTCGACGGAAGGGTTTCTCGCGTCGCGCAGTCGTTCCAGAGTGCGGGTGCGCGCCGCCGTAGGGGCACGACTCCGCGACGCCCTGATCAGCAGCGGATACGACGCCATCGATGCGGGAGGCGGGGCGTGCCGGATCGACGGGGCCCGCGCCGATGAGATCGGTGCACTGGCGGCGTCCCGGCACATCGCTCTCCTGGAGCTCGTGGAAGAGCGGGTCTCCCTGGAGGAGGCGTACCTCGATCTCACGGCGGATGCTGCCGAGTTCGCCGCCGTTTCCCGTACCTCACCCAAGGAGGCATGACCATGTCGCACGCAGCGGTCGCGGCTCTTCATTCGGAGTGGATCAAGGCGCGGTCCGTACGTGCCGTCCATGGCTCTCTGGCCGCGGTGTTCGTGGTCGCGGTGGCCATCTCCGTGCTCGTCTCCGCCACCGTGGGGCAGGCAGAGATGGATCACCCCGATGCCGACCCGGTGTTCCAAGCCTTCTACGCGCTGAACTTCGCGCAGATCGCTGCCATGGCCTTCGGCGCCACCGCCCTCTCCTCGGAGTTCACGGGCGGAGCCTTACGAGTGTCCCTGACAGCGGTGCCCCGCCGTGACCTGTTCTACGCCGCGAAGATGGTCGTCGTGGGTGTGGCGGCTCTGATCGTCGGAGAGGCGGCCGGCCTCGCCGGCTTTCTGCTGCGGCAGCTGTTCATGGGGCAGTTCGCGATCGGGTTGGGGCACCCCGGGGCGCTGCGAGCCGTGCTGGGCAGTGGCGTCTATCTCGCGCTCATGGCCCTGTTCGCGGCAGGGCTGACGGCGCTGCTCCGGAGCGCGGTCGCGGTGATGAGCATCCTCGTGCCCTTCATTCTGATCGTCTCGTTCGTCGTGGGAGACGTGGCTTCAGGAGCGGCTGAGCTCCTGCCCGACCGGGCGGGCCAGCTGATCCTGCATAAGAACCCGGCGGGCAGCCTCGGCCCCTGGAGCGGGATGGCGGTGACCGCCGTTTGGACGGCCGCCGCCCTGCTCGCCGGCTGGTGGGCGATACGTACCCGGGATGTCTGATGTCCATACGGGTTGCTTGATCCTTGAGCGGCGTGCCCACACAAGGCAGAGGCGAGAGCGCGTGGAGCGCGGAAGGCATGCATGACGGCGAAGGGCCTGAGGACATGACCCGAAGACGGGACCTGAAGGCGAGAGAACCGAAGGCGAGAGAACCGAAGGCGAGGGAACCGAAGGCGGAGGGGCAGCAGGTGAAGGCAGGGGTGCGAGGGTCCTGACGCTGACGGGGCTGCAGGCGGTACGGCTGCGCCGCCTCAGCCGCCACCGGCCGCGGCGGTTTCCTCCACGGCTTCACGGAGGCGGGCGTACTCTTCGGCCATCGAGTCAACGGTCCAATGTGCATTGAGTCCGCTGGGGTTGGGAAGAGCCCAGACACGGGCACCGCCGATGCTCCGTTCCTGCGGGCCGATTTGGGCGCGGCGCTCCCCGAAGGCCGTCCGGTAGGCCGTCACGCCGACGACCGCCAGCCACTGAGGTCGCAGGCGACCGGTCTTCTCGACCAGGATTCGTCCGCCCGCACGGTACTCCTCAGCGGGCAGCTCGTCGGCCCTGGCGGTAGCCCGCGCGACGACGTTGGTGATGCCCAGGCCGTAGGAGGGCAGCTCACTCTGTTCGGCCGGAGACAGCCTGCGGGGTGTGAAGCCGGAGAGATGGAGCACCGGCCAGAAGCGGTTGCCGGGGTGCGCGAAGTGGTAGCCGGTCGCAGCGGTCGTGAGGCTGGGATTGATGCCGCAGAACAGCACGCGCAAACCGCCCGCGACCACATCGGGGACGATGCGGTCACGGGCGGCGGCCAACTCTTCGGGTGTCACGGGAGGAGGACGGCGCAGCCGGTCAGAGAATCGACCCGGGGGTGTAACCGGCAGCTGCCGGGTGCTCCTTGAGGATGGCCTCGATCCGGTTGACCACGGTGGTGACCTGGTCGCCTGCGGCCCCCGTGAACGACAGCTTGTCCGCCATCAGGGCGTCCAACTGCTCACGGTCCAGCGGGATGCGCTCGTCCGCCGCCAGCTTGTCCAGGAGTTCGTTGCGCTCCGTGCCCTGCTCCCGCATCGCGAGAGCCGAAGCCACCGCGTTCTCCTTGATCGCCTCGTGCGCGACCTCGCGGCCGACACCAGCCCGCACCGCGCCCATGAGGACCTTGGTGGTCGCCAGGAACGGCAGGTACCGGTCGAGTTCACGCGCCACGACGGCGGGGAAGGCGCCGAACTCGTCCAGGACCGTCAGGAAGGTCTCCAGCAGGCCGTCGAAGGCGAAGAAGGCGTCCGGCAGCGCCACCCGGCGTACCACCGAGCAGGAGACGTCGCCCTCGTTCCACTGGTCGCCGGCGAGCTCGCCGGTCATCGAGGCGTAGCCGCGCAGGATGACCATGAGGCCGTTGACGCGCTCGCAGGACCGGGTGTTCATCTTGTGCGGCATTGCGGACGAGCCGACCTGGCCGGGCTTGAAGCCCTCCGTCACCAGTTCGTGCCCCGCCATGAGGCGGATCGTCTTGGAGATGGACGAAGGAGCGGCAGCCAGCTGGACCAGGGCGGTCACCACGTCGTAGTCGAGGGAGCGCGGGTACACCTGGCCGACCGAGGTGAAGGCGTTGGCGAAGCCCAGGTGACCCGCGATGCGCTGTTCCAGGTCCGCGAGCTTGGCGGCGTCGCCGCCCAGCAGGTCCAGCATGTCCTGAGCGGTCCCGACCGGGCCCTTGATGCCGCGGAGAGGGTAGCGGCCGAGCAGCTCTTCCAGACGCCCGTAGGCGACGAGCAGTTCATCGGCGCCGGTCGCGAATCGCTTGCCGAGCGTGGTGGCCTGTGCGGCCACGTTGTGGGACCGGCCCGCCATGACGAGCTCGCGGTACTCGCCCGCGAGCTTGCCGAGCCGCGCCAGCACCGCCACGGTGCGGTCGCGCATGAGCTCCAGGGAGAGGCGGATCTGGAGCTGCTCGACGTTCTCGGTGAGGTCACGGGAGGTCATGCCCTTGTGGACCTGCTCGTGGCCGGCGAGGGCGTTGAACTCCTCGATGCGGGCCTTCACGTCGTGGCGGGTGACCTTCTCGCGCTCGGCGATGGAGGCGAGGTCGACCTGGTCGAGAACGCGCTCGTAGTCGGCGAGCGCGGAGTCGGGTACCTCGATCCCGAGGTCCTTCTGAGCACGCAGCACCGCCAGCCACAGCTGACGCTCCAGCTTCACCTTCTGCTCGGGGGACCAGAGAACGGCCAGCTCCGTGGAGGCGTAGCGGCCGGCAAGGACATTGGGGATGCGAGGCTTCGCAGACACAGCAGTCACGTGAAGTGATTCTACTGGCGGTTTGTGCAGGTCGGCGCCGGGGCCAGGTTTGTGGCTTGCTACGAGACGGGGGTCACTGTCCCGTATGCGCGGACGACGCCGTCTTCACGATTGCCGCGCGGGGCCTGGGCATGAGGCCCCGAGCGGAGCCTCACGTCCAGATCGCGTGTCCGGGCCCGCGCGGGACTACAGGTCCCGCGACTCGTCGCACCGGAGCCAGGAGGTCACCGGACCGGGGTCGGCGGGATTCGCCGGGGTGATCCAGAAGGCGCGCCCGGAGGCCGCGTCGAACTGGGCGCCGACGCGGCCGTCGCCCGAGGACCGGCCGGTGAGCCGGCGCCCGATCCAGGGAGCCAGATGCTGCCTGGCGAAGCGGACGTCCTCGACCCGGCGGGTACCCCAGCGCACCTGCGGTGTCGTCTCCATGGGGATCCGCCAGTCGCTCTCGGCGGGCAGCCCCAGCGTCTGCCAGACCGCCTCGGCGACCCTGCTGTGCCCTTCCGCGGTGAGGTGGAGCCGGTCGATGTCCCACAAACGGGGGTCGCCCAGCGACGGCGCCCCGTAGAGGTCGGCGACCACCGCGCCGTGCCGGCCGGCCAGGTCGTCCACCAGCGCGAACAGTTCCTCCATGCGTGGACGGAAGCGGTCCAGCACCGGGCCGTTCCGTCCGGGGCTGCGCATCAGCACGAGCGTCTTGCACGACGGTGCGAGTCGCTCCACGGCTTCCTCGAGCCGCCCTCTCACCATGCCCATGTCGCAATTGGGGCGGAGGGTGTCGTTGAGACCGCCGACGAGCGTCACCACATCCGCCTGCAGTGCCGCGGCGGATTCCACCTGTTCGTCGACGATCTGGCCGATCAGCTTGCCCCGGACGGCCAGGTTGGCGTACCGGAAGCCGGGGGAGCGAGCCGCCAGCCTGGAGGCGAGAACATCGGCCCAGCCCCGGTACGTACCGCCGGGCAGAAGGTCCGACATGCCCTCGGTGAAGGAGTCACCGACCGCGACGAAACTGGTGTAAGAGGCATTCATTTCCATGGCTCCGTGATCGTATCGCGGAGACCGGAGCCGCCGACGGCCTGCCGACCGCCCCGCGGGCCCTCGCCCCACGGCGGCCCGCGTCGCCGAACCAGCAGCGAGGCTTCCGCACTGCGTGCGGTGCCGCGCCCCGCGCTCAGACCCGCCCCGCGCTCAGACCCGCACCGCCCCGCCCCGCGCTCAGACCCGCCCCGCGCCCAGACCCGCGCACCGCACCTGGTTCCACGTACCGGCGGCCCGACCGGGCCGGTGGGTGCGGGCGTCCCCGTCAGCCGGACCGCGGTCGTCCGACGAGCTCGCGCAGCACGTCCTCCATGGTGACGGTGCCGACCAGCCGGCCGTCGTCGTCCAGTACCGCCCCGAGGTGCGTACGGCTGCGCCGGAGCGCGGTCAGTACGTCGTCGAGCGGGGCCGCCGCCCGTACCCGGGCGATGGGGCGCATCGCGGAGACCGGGAACGGAACGTCGCGCGGTGCCGCGTCCAGGGCGTCCTTGACGTGGAGGTAGCCGAGTATCCGCTGCTCGCCGTCCATCACCGGGAAACGCGAGTATCCGGACTCGGCCGACAGCCGCTCCAGCTCCTCGGGGGTCGTGCCCACCGGGGTGCAGACCATCTGGGCGATCGGCATGGCCACGTCCCGGACGGGGCGGCTGCCGAGTTCCAGGGCATGCCTCAGCCGCTCGGCCGATCGGTCGTCCACCAGTCCCGCGTCCCCGGAGTCCCTCACCAGCAACGCCAGCTGGTCGTCCGAGAACGTCGCGGAGACCTCGTTCCTCGTCTCCACCCGCAGGAGCTTCAGCAGCAGATTGGCGAACGCGTTGATCGCGAAGATCACCGGGCGCAGCCCCCTCGCCAGCGCCACCAGCGGCGGGCCGAGCAGCAGCGCGCCCTTCGCAGGATCGGCCAGCGCGACGTTCTTGGGAACCATCTCGCCGAGCAGCATGTGGAGGTAGGTCGCCACCGTCAGCGCGATGACGAACGACAGAGGGTGCACCAGGCCGTGCGGCACCCCGACGGCGTCGAACACGGGCTCCAGCAGGTGGGCGATGGCTGGTTCGGCGACGATGCCCAGCACCAGGGTGCAGAGGGTGATGCCGAGCTGGGCCGCCGCCAGCAGCGCCGAGACGTGTTCCAGGCCCCACAACACGCTGCGGGCCCGCCGGTCACCGGCTTCGGCGGCCGGCTCGATCTGGCTCCGGCGCACCGAGATGAGGGCGAACTCCGCTCCCACGAAGAACGCGTTCACGACCAGCGTCAGCAGACCGATGAAGAGCTGGAGAACGGTCATCGGGCATCCTCCGTCAGGGGGTCCTCGCCGGGGAGCGGAGCGTGCAGCAGGGCGCGTGCGGCGCGACGCCCGGAAGCGTCCACGACATCGATCCGCCACCCGGCCAGTTCCACTCTGTCCCCCTCCCGGGGGATGCGTCCGACCTCGTTGGCGACGAGGCCGGCCAGGGTTTCGTACGGGCCGTCCGGAGCGCGCAGACCGATCGTGCGGAGCTGGTCGGTGCGCGCCGCGCCGTCGGCCGACCAGAGGGTGCGGCCGTCGGCGTCCTCCCCGGCAGGCGCCAGATCGGGCGTTTCGTGGGGGTCGTGCTCGTCGCGCACCTCGCCGACGACCTCCTCGACGATGTCCTCCAGGGTCACCACGCCGGCCGTGCCGCCGTACTCGTCGATGACGACGGCCATGGCGAGCTTGCGGCCGGAGAGACGGTCGAGCAGCTTGTCGACGCCGAGGGTCTCGGGTACGAGAAGGGGCTCGCGCAGCAGGTCGGAGACGCTTTTGCGGGGCCGCTGCTCCGCGGGCACCGCGAGGACGTCCTTGATGTGTGCGACGCCCACGACCGAGTCGAGGCTGCCGCGATAGACCGGGAAGCGGGACAGACCGGTCGCCCGGGTCGCGTTCGCGACGTCCTCGGCGGTCGCCTGCAGGTCCAGCGCGGTGACCTGGACCCGGGGCGTCATGACGTTCTCCGCGGTGAGCTCGGCCAGATTGAGGGTGCGGACGAACAGCTCGGCGGTGTCCGCCTCCAGTGCCCCCTCCTTGGCGGAGTGGCGTGCCAGGGCCGCCAGCTCCTGCGGGCTTCTGGCGGAGGCCAGTTCCTCGGCCGGTTCGAGGCCGAAGCGGCGCAGGATGCGGTTGGCGGTGTTGTTGAGATGGCTGATGAAGGGACGGAAGACGGCGGTGAAGACCCGTTGAGGAGTGGCGACGGCCTTGGCGACCTTCAGTGGCGAGGAGATCGCCCAGTTCTTGGGGACGAGTTCACCCACCACCATCAGGACCACCGTGGACAGGGCGGTACCGACGACCAGCGCGACCGACCGCGACAGGCTGGGGGAGAGCCCGATCGCGACCAGTGGCCCACGGATCAGCTTGGCGATCGACGACTCGGAGAGCATGCCGACCACCAGGTTGGTGACGGTGATGCCGAGCTGTGCCCCGGAGAGCTGGAATGTGAGGCTGCGTACGGCCTTGAGGGCGCCGGCCGCCCCCCGCTCACCCCGCTCGACGGCTCGTTCGAGGTCGCCGCGCTCCACCGTGGTCAGGGAGAACTCGGCGGCGACGAAGGCGCCGCAGGCGATCGAGAGCAGCACGGCCACGAGCAGCAGAAGCACTTCGGTCATCGGTTCACCTCCGTCCCATGATCGGGCAGTGGGTGGAGGATCGCGCGATGTCCGCGATTCCGGCGGGTTCGGCTACTGGGAGGCTCGCCCATGGGCGGACGCTCACACCTTTCTCGGCAGGGGATCGAATCCCGATCGACACGCCGATCGCCGTACTGGCTCTTGTACCGGTTGTCGTGCTGGTCCCGGTTGTGGTGGCCGTTCTGGAATCACTGTGACGATCGAGCAGAATCACATGGTAAAGGATCAGCAAAGTAATGAGAACGGGCCTCGGCCCGCCCGTATCACTCCCGTCTCCCGTCTCCCGTCTCCCGTCTCTCGAGGAGCGGTCAGTGGGAGAAGGGCTTCACCCAGCGGCTCCACCTGGACCCCCGCTCGTACCCCGCCGCGCGCCAGGCATGGTGGGCGCGCTCGTTGTCGTCGAGGACCATCGCGTCCCCCCGCCGCCCGCCGAGGCGTACGAAGCGTTCCTCCGCGGCCGACAGTAGCGCGGTGGCCACACCGCGGCGACGCTGCTCCGGATGGACTGCGAGCCGGTAGAGGTGGCAGCGCCAGCCGTCGAAACCGGCGATCACGGTCCCCGCGAGTCGGCCGTCGCGCTCCGCGAGCAGGAGGCACTCGGGGTCCCGTTCCACGAGTCGCGCGATCCCGTCCCGGTCGTCGCTGATGCTCGTCCCCTCGGCGGCCTCCTTCCAGAAGGTGAGCACCTCGTCCAGATCGGCGGGGGTGGCGGCGCGTATCGAAAGATCATCCGTCGAAAGATCACTCATGCGCGAATCCCATCACCGGCGGTATGCGGGTGTCGAGCGCAATTGACCGCCGCCGTCGGGCGGGCTCCGTGGCGGGCGACCGGCGCACGTGGGTGCCCGGCGGGCGAGGGTGTCGCGGGCGGGTCGGCTTCCAGCCCAGGGCGGGGCGCGTCCCGGTCCCCTTGCCCGGGCGGACCGGGCGGCGCTAGCTTGGACAGATGCCCAGAGCCCAGCTGAACTCCCGAGTGGTCCAGGCCGTCGCGGACGAGGCCGCACGGCGGAGGAGGGTGACCGCGACCCGCACCCTGGCGGAGCGTCCGGAACCCGGCACGGTGGACGCGGGCCGCGCCTTCGTGGAAGCGGCAGCCGACTTCATGCAGCGGTACGAATCCGTCTTCGCCGAGGAATTCGGCACGGAGCGCGTCGCGCGCTGAGTTGCGGCGGCTGCCGTGCCCGGTCGCCGACCTCGTCGGTCCGAACCTCCGCGGGTTCTCAGGGTCCGGGTCGGAGGACGTGTTCGGCATCGGTTTCGGTGTCCGGTGCGCCCACGGCCGGAGTGCGCCAGTGGGCTGCGAAGGCCTTGGCCGGGTTGCTCGGGAACATCGCGACCGACGACCCGGACGACTTCCGCTTCGGCTGCGGGGCGACCTGGCTCAACCTGCTCGCCACCCGGGGCCGCGCCTTCGGCAGCCGTCCGGCCCAGCTCCTCGACTCGGTGGGGCGACCGGCCGAATGGCTCCGGGCGAGCTGGCACCGAGCCGTGAAGTGCGTGCGTGGCGGTTGGGGGGCCTGCGCGCTCTGGCCCTCGCCACCGTTCAGGACCGCACCTCTCGTCCCCCGGCGGGCGCAGGCGGCGCCCTCCGCCGTGCAGGCCGTGGACCAACTCACCGCGTCGACCGGGACGGGCTCAAGGTCTGTCCCTAGGACGACCGCCGCGGCGTTTTCACCGATCCGGCCGGTCGCCGCCGGTGGCGCCGCCCGTCCCCGTCGTGTGCCGGCCGAGGAAGGGTCCGCGCGCACCGCGCCCGGCCGGCGGCGTCCCGCGACACCGGTCCCTCCTGAATCCGGTCCCCCGCCTGAACGTGTGAACACCGGCGCCCGACGGCTCCGCACGCGGGTCCGATCCCCGTCGCTTCAGCCTGCCGGACCTGCGGGCACGCCGGAGCCGACAAGGCCGTGGACAGCTGACGGGCTGTCGGTGCCCGCGGTCATCCGGGGTGCCCGGGCCGACGAGAGGGACCCTGCGGAGGGGCCGCGCGACAGCGGTTCGCTCCGCACCCGGGCCTGAGGAATACTGAGTCCGGAACCGACGGGTTCCCCGCGCGCGGACCGAGCGCCTCCCCCTTCACGAGACGGTCTCCCTGCATGGAACACGACGAGTCACCCGAATCACCGTCACCCGGCCCCGAGAGCCTGCGCATCGATCTCTCCTGGCTGCTCATGGTGGCCGAGCACCGGACGCCGGGAGATCCGCACGTCGCCGACTGGGGCGCCCTCGTCGCCGCCGTCAGCCGGCACGAGGCGGAGATCTTCGGCAGCCCGGTCTACGCCAGCCCCCACGCACGCGCCGCCTCGCTTCTCCAACTCCTGCTGCACGTGCCGGCTTTGGAGCACTCCAACGCGATGTTCGCCTCCGCCGTGGCATACGGATACCTGGTCGCCTCCGGGCTTCCCGTAAGGACGTCCCCCGACCGCGTGCGCGACCTGGCCCGCCTGGTGAAGGAAGGCAAGGCCGGCGTACGCGACATCGCGGACGAGCTGCACGACTGGTGCGGCTGAGCCCGACGCCCCCACGCCCGGCGATCGGCGATCGGAGAGGGGCCGGATGTCCCGCCCCGCACCCGGCACCGAAGCGTCCCGGGTCCGGAATCAGTCGGCCCCGCGCACCCCTCCCAGCTCCGGTGCGAGCCAAGTCGGCGCTTGTGTGCGGAAGTCGGCAGGCCGCAGCGATCCCGCCCCGGCCGGCAGCACGCCCACGAGCGGGGCGCCCGCCGCGACCGGGAGGTCCTCCACGTTGCACCGCGTGGCCAGATCCGGGTCGGAGGGCATGCTGCCGATCACCACGCCCGGGCACGTGAGGCCCCGGGCACGCAGTGCCTCCGCCGTCAGCGCGGTGGAGTTGAGCGTGCCCAGCCCGGCCGCCGCCACCAGCAGCACCGGCGCCTCCAGCAGCCGTGCCGCGTCCGCCAGGGTCGCCCCGTCGTCGTCGTACCGTACGAGCAGCCCGCCCGCCCCTTCGATCAGCACCAGGTCGTGCTCCGTCGCGAGTTTCCGCGCGGCGTCGGCGATCTCGTACGGGCGCACGGGCGCGAGTCCGCAACGCCGGGCGGCTGTCGCGGGTGCCAACGGCTCGGGGTAGCGCGCCAGTTCGACCGCCGTGACCTCGCCGCCCGCCAGTCGTACCACTTCGGCCGCGTCGCCGTTCTCCCCCGGAGCGACTCCCGTCTGCGCGGGTTTGAGCACCGCGACCCGGCCGCCCGAAGCGACCGCCACGGCCGCGGTCACGATCGTCTTGCCGATCTCGGTGCCCGTGCCCGACACCACCAGAATGGTCATGGTCATCCTTCCCGCGCCGCGGCGCACACGGCACGGCAGATCCGTGCCACGTCCTCGTCGTCCGTCACGTACGGCGGCATCGTGTACACGAGGTCCCGGAACGGCCGCAGCCATACGCCCTCGCGCACCGCCGCGCGGGTCGCTGCCTCCATGTCCACCTCGTGGTCGAGCTGGACGACCCCGATCGCGCCCAGAACGCGTACGTCCGCGACCCCGGGCAGACCGGCGGCATCCGCCAGACCGGTCCGCAACCCCGCGCCGATCCGCGCCACCTCGCCCTGCCAGTCCTGGCCGAGCAGCAGGTCCACGGAGGCGCAGGCGACCGCTGCTGCGAGCGGGTTGCCCATGAAGGTCGGGCCGTGCGCCAGCACGGGTACCTCGCCGCGCGAGATGCCCTCGGCCACCCTCGTCGTGCACAGGGTCGCCGCCATCGTGAGGTAGCCACCGGTCAGCGCCTTGCCGACGCACATCACGTCCGGGGCGATCCCGGCGTGCTCCGCGGCGAACAGCTGCCCCGTGCGGCCGAATCCGGTCGCGATCTCGTCGAGGACGAGGAGGACGCCGTGCGCGTCGCACGCCTCCCTGAGCACCCGCAGGTAGCCCGGCGAATGGAACCGCATTCCCCCGGCGCCCTGGACGACGGGTTCCACGATCACTGCGGCCAGCTCATGGGCGTGACGCGCGATCAGCTCGCGCAGATGCTCCGCGTAAGCCTCGTCGACCTCCGCGTCGAAGCCGTCCGGCGGGGCGTCGGCGAAGATCTGCCGAGGCAGGACCCCCGACCAGAGTTCGTGCATCCCGCCCTCGGGATCACACACGGACATCGGCTGCCAGGTGTCGCCGTGGTAACCGCCGCGCCAGGTCAGGAGCCTCTGCTTGGCGGGCCGGCCGGCCGATCGCCAGTACTGCAGGCACATCTTCACCGCCACCTCGACGGAGACGGACCCCGAGTCGGCGAGGAAGACGTGCTGGAGGGGGCCGGGGGTGATCTCCACCAGCCGGGCGGCCAGCCGGACGGCCGGCTCATGGGTGAGCCCGCCGAACATCACATGGCTCATCCGTCCCAGCTGTGCGTGTGCCGCCTCGTTCAGGACCGGATGGTTGTAACCGTGCACCGCGGACCACCAGGAGGACATCCCGTCCACCAGTTCCCGCTGACCTTCGACGGGTTCCGCCAGTCTCAGCCGGACACCGGAGGCCGACTCCACGATCAGCGGCTCCTGTCGTCCGGGCATCGGCCCGTAGGGGTGCCAGACGTGCGCCCGGTCGAGGGACCGCAGCCGGGCGGGCGTCAGTGTGGACGACGGGGTGTGGGGGAGGCCGGGGGCCGGCCCCACGGAGCGGGCCGGCCCCTCGACGTACGCGTCAGGCATTCGGAGCGAGATCCGTCCCCGCGCCCCGCCTGCGCACGGCCACCAGGTCCGTACGCGCCGCCGTGGCGGCCACCTGCTCCGTCGGCGGGGCCTCCGCCGACGCTTCCACCGCCACGGCCGGTCCGCCGCAGGGGGCACAACCGCCGCCCGCTTCCGACCCGCCACCGCCGCCGCAGGCACCGGAATCGTCGTGCGCCCCGCAGCCCGCGCGCGCACCGGTCGCGGCCCGGTGGCCGGGCAGCGTCGTGGTGTCCGCGCCCTCCACCTCGAACCCGGCGTCGGTGATCATGTCGAGATCGGCCTGGCCCGCCTGACCCTCACTGGTCAGATAGTCGCCCAGGAAGATCGAGTTGACCAGGTGCAGCGCGAGCGGCTGCATCGACCGCAGATGCACCTCGCGGCCACCGGCGAGCCGCACTTCCACGTCCGGGCAGACGAACCGGACCATCGCCAGGATCCGCAGACACCGCTGGGGCGTCAGATTCCACTCCTTGGCGAGCGGAGTGCCCTCGAACGGGATCAGGAAATTCACCGGCACGGAGTCGGGGTCGAGTTGACGGAGCGCGAAGACCACGTCGATCAGGTCCTCGTCGCTCTCGCCCATGCCGGCGATCAGCCCGGAGCAGGCGGACAGCCCCGCCCCCTGGGCCTGGCGCACGGTCTCCACCCGGTCGGCATAGGTGTGGGTGGTGGTGATGCCGCCGTAGGTGGCCTCGGAGGTGTTGAGGTTGTGGTTGTACGCGTCCGCTCCCGCCGAACGCAGCCTCTCGGCCTGCCCGTCGGAGAGCAGGCCCAGACAGGCGCACACCTCGACGCCCTCGTTCTCGTCCTTGATCGCCTCGATGGTCCGGGAGACCCGGTCCACGTCCCGGTCGGTGGGGCCGCGGCCGCTCGCCACCAGGCAGACCCGCTTCGCACCCCCGGCCACCCCGGCGGCCGCCGCGCGTGACGCCTCTTCGGGCTTCAGCCAGGAGTACTTGAGGATGCCCGCCTGGGAGCCGAGCCGCTGCGAGCAGTAGGAGCAGTCCTCCGGGCACAGCCCCGATTTGAGGTTGACCAGGTAGTTCAGCTTCACCCGGCGCCCGAACCACTGACGGCGCACCCTGCCCGCCGCGGCCACCACGTCGAGCAGTTCGTCGTCGGAGGTCGCCAGCACGGCGAGCGCCTCTTCACGGGTCGGCAGTTCGCGCCGCAACCCCTTGTCCACCAGTGTGCTCAACAGGTCCATGGCGTCGATCCTGACGCACTCCACGGCCATCGGCCAAGGAGGAACCCGACAGCAGAGAGGGGGAGGGTGTGTGTGTATTGCCACACCCTGACCGACTGCGCCCCCGGCTACGCTCTGTGAGCTGCCTACAAAAGGGACCCTCCGATGGCCTACTCCCCGTTCGACTGGACAGAGGAGGAGTCCGGCCGCCGCGCCGCCGCCGGACTCGTCCGTACGCTGCGCCCGCGGCCCGCCGCCACCGAGGTGCTGGACCTCGCGAGCAACGACTACCTCGGGCTCACCCGGCATCCCGAGGTGATCGAGGCGGCGGCCGGCGCCGCGCGGAAGTGGGGGGCGGGCGCCACGGGTTCACGCCTGGTCACCGGCTCCACCGCCCTCCACGAAGAGCTGGAGCGCGAACTCGCCGGTTTCTGCGGCTTCGAGGCCGCGCTGGTGTTCTCCTCCGGCTACGCGGCGAACCTGGCCGCACTCACCGCCCTCTCCCGCGCGGACGGCATCATCGTGTCCGACGCGTCCAACCACGCTTCGATCGTGGACGGTTGCCGACTGGCGCGGGCGAGGACCGAGGTGGTGGCGCACGCGGACCCGGAGGCCGTCGAGAAGGCCCTGGACTCCCACCGCGGGCCGGCGCTGGTGGTCACCGACTCGGTCTTCTCGGTCGACGGGGACGCGGCCCCCCTGTCCGCGCTCGCCGACGTCTGCCGGAGCGCGGGCGCCGGGCTCGTCGTCGACGACGCCCACGGTCTCGGGGTGCTCGGAGCGGGCGGGCGCGGAGCCCCGGCCGCCGCCGGGCTGGCGGGGGACGAGGGGCTGGTGGTCACGCTCACCCTCTCCAAGGCCCTGGGCAGCCAGGGTGGTGCGGTCCTGGGACCCGCACGGGTGATCCGGCACCTCGTCAACACGGCCCGCACGTTCATCTTCGACACCGGACTCGCACCCGCCGCCGCGGGTGCCGCGCTCGCGAGCCTCGCGGTGCTGCGCAGGGAGCCGGAACGCGCCGCCCGGGCGCGCGAGGTGGCCGCCCGGATGCACGAACGGCTGACCGCGGCGGGGTTGCACGCGGCACGCCCGGACGCCGCGGTGGTGTCGGTACGGGCGCCTTCCCCCGAGTCGGCAGTCCGCTGGGCGGCGGACTGCCGGGAGGCCGGGATCGCGGTGGGCTGCTTCCGGCCGCCGTCGGTCCCGGACGGCGTCTCGCGTCTGCGGCTCACCGCCCGGGCCGACCTGACGGACGACCGTGTCGACACCGCCCTGGAGACGATCGCCCGTACGGCTCCGAGGGGCGTCGCCTGACCGGCGGGCGGGGCCGCACGCGCGAGAAGCCCTCAGCGCGCGTCCTCGCCCGGTTCCCCGAGGCCCGAGACGAACTTCCGCCAGGCGGACGCGGAGAAGGACAGCCGGCCCCGGTCCGCGGCCTTGGAATCGCGTACGGACAGCCGGTCCGGCCCGTGTACCGCTGTCTCCACGCAGTTGTTCATACCGGTGCTGCGGCTGCTGCGGCGCCACGGTGAGGCGTCCGGTGCCGGTCGGTCGGCCATGGTGCTCCTTCGGGTCGGTGGACGTCGGCGGGACCGTCCCGCTCCGTCCGGCCGGGCCCGCGGTGGTTCGTCACGGCCGCCCCTCGCGGCCGATCGTCGCGATGAGGTCCCTCGACCGCTCGGGCGAGAGCGCACGCCCCCGCATGGTGCGGAAAGCGGAACCGTACGCCTCCAGATCCTCTTTCCGTTCCAGGTAGTGACTACGCGTCAAGTGGTCAAGAACGACCACATCCAGTGCGGAAGTTGTCGGAAAAGAGAAAATGACGAACGGGCCAGTCAGGCCGACGTAACCTCCGGCACTGAACGGCACCAACTGGATCCGCACGTGCGGGAGTTCCGTCATGGCCACGAGATGGTCCAGCTGGGCCCGCATCACGCGCCGCCCGCCCACCTCGCGCCGCAGCACGGCCTCGTCGAGCACGGCGGTGAGCCGCAGCGGGGCGTCGCACCGCAGCACCGACTGGCGGGCGAGCCGCACTTCGACCAGGGCGTCCAGATGCGCCCCCGGTATCCCGTCCAGCGCGGACTCGGTGACCGACCGCGCGTAATCGGCGGTCTGGAGCAACCCGGGAACCACCGAGGTCTCCAGGGTCCTGGCCGTCTCGGCCTGTGCCTCCAGGGCGATGAAGTCGCGGTACTGCGGCGGAATGACACCCCGGTAGGCATGCCACCAGCCCGTGTCGCGACCGTCCGCCGACCCTGCCAGTGCCGAGAGCAGGGTGCGCAGTTCGGGGTCGTCGACGGCGTAGGCGTCGAGCAGACGGCCGACGTCGGCCGGGGACACCCCGCTCGCGCCCGTCTCGATCCTGCTCACCTTCGACTGGTGCCAGCCGAGCAGCGATGCCGCCTGCTGGCTCGTGAGTCCCGACGAGTGGCGCAGCGTCCGCAACTCCTCACCGAGTTTGCGACGGCGCACGACGGGGCCGTTGCCCATTCCGGTCTCCTTCCGCCGGTCGGCTGGAAGACAAGTGTGCCGAATGTTCGAGCTCCGGTGAGCCGGAGTTCACCGCATTGAGCGATAGATATATGCATATCTCGGCAGATCGTGCCTGCACGGGCTCATGCGGTGGCACTCTGGCGCCAGGCACAATCCGGGCCGATAGGGGTCGCCCGGGCGGAAAGGGACGGCGTCGCCATGGCAGACCATCAGGAAGCACATGTCACCCTGCCGAGCGATCCGGTGTCGGTGTCCGCGGCCCGCAGACACGTGGCCCGCGTACTCGCGGAGTGGGGTATGCACGACGACACGGAGGAAGCCGGGACGGTCCTGCTGATCGTCTCGGAACTCACCACCAACGCGGTCCTGCACACACGCGGCCAGTCACCCACGTTCACGGTGCGGCTGGTGCTCGACCGCGACGAGGAACTGCGACTGGAGGTGACCGACAGCCACCCCCGGTGGCCCAGACGGCTCCCCGCGGCTGTGCAGCAGGACAACGGGCGCGGACTGGCCATCATCAGGGCGCTGGCCAAGGAGTGCGGCGGAGGGTTCGGTGTCACCCCCACCGAGGAGGGCGGCAAGACCGTGTGGGTCACCCTGCCCTGGTCGGTGCCGGTACGGGGCTGACACCACCCCGGCCCGGACGGGGCGCGCGAGACCCGGCGGTGTCGTCGCGCGCCGCCCTGTCCGGGCCGGCCACTCCACGGCGGGCGGCTCGGGACCCGGGCCGGTCAGCGCACCCGCCCGTACCAGACCCGCTTCGTCCAGATCCGCTCCAGCCGCACCACGGAACCGGTCTTCGGCGAGTGCCAGATCTTGCCGTTGCCGGCGTAGATGCCCACGTGGTAGACGCTGCGACCACTGTGGAAGAAGACCAGATCACCCTTCCTGCGCTGCGAGGAGGTGATGTGGCGCGTCTTGTTGTACTGCTGCTGCGCCGTACGGGGCAGCTTCTTGCCGACCCTCTTGAACGAGTAGAGCGTCAGCCCGGAGCAGTCGAACCTGCGAGGCCCGGTGGCCCCCCACTGATAGGGGGAGCCCTTCTTCGACGCGGCGATCCGGAGCGCCTTGGAAGCGCGGGCGGTGGTGGCTGCCTCGGCGTCGGACACCAGGCCGGGGGCCAGCATCGTCGAGCTGAGGGCCAGAGTGAGGACCGAGGCCGTACCGGCCCGGGTGAGCAGAGACGGGACATGAACCTGCGCAGTCATGCGCAACCCTTCGTCAGCCGCCTGTGAAGGATGACCTGTCGGGTTCGGGCTGGCGAAGTCGCCCGGCCGCGCGATGCGGCTTCACCCCGAGGGACGTCCGGTTGCCCGGCCGGCCCGTTGTGCTCGGGTCCTCCACTCCTGCCGATCCACTCCTGTCGACCCGTCATCCGCTCGGCGGCAGGACTCGGCGTCCGCGCGGACCGCCCCGTCAGGGTGGCGGGGGCTTGTCGTCCCACGGATCTTCACTCAGGTCGTGCGGGATTTTCGAGGTGGCAGAGGAAGTCAGTACGGTCGGCCCCCGTTGCGCCGGGAGAGTGGGGGAGTGCCCGACACGGCCGGGGGCGCGTACCGGGCGTGTCTCCACCGAGCTTGCGGAGTGCGGTACTTCGCGGATGGGGAGAACGCCGGGGAGCGCAAATCGGGGGAGAGGCGCAGCGGGCGGAATCCTTGCGCTGAACGGGCGGAAAATCGGATATTCGTTACGGAGTGTCGCTGGTGAAACAGGGCGGATCGGTCCGACTCCGTGCATCTGCCCGGACCCCGGCCTCGACCGGTCCTGCCGAGTGGCCCCGCCCGGCAGGTCCGAAGGCTTCTGCCCCGCCGGGGTCTCCTCGGCAGGCGGGGAAGGCCACCGCCCCGGCCACCGCCGTCGATGGCGCCGCCCTCGACCCTCACGTGGCGTCAGGCCGCACCGTGGGTGCCGTGGAGGATCACTGGACCGTGGGGCGCATGGCCCGACTGGCGGGCGTGAGCGTCCGCATGCTGCATCACTACGACGATCTCGGGCTCGTCCGCCCGTCGGGGCGGACCGCGGCCGGGTACCGGGCCCACTCGGCGGGCGACGTGGCGCGGCTGCGGGAGGTACTCGCCCACCGGCGGCTGGGCTTCGGTCTGAGGGGAGTCGCGGAACTCGTCGGCGACCCGTCCGCCGACGCGGTCGCGCACCTGCGCGGCCTGCTGCTGGAGCGGCGCGATCGGGCCGACGCCGTGGTTGCGGCCATCGACAGAAAACTCGGGACAAGGGCGAGGGGAAGGCAGGTGACACGGGAAGAGCAACCAGAGATGCTCGGCGCATAGCTGTACGACGAGATCGGCGGCGCCTACTCCGCGACACGGCGTACCGGACCGCGGATCGCCGCGCAGATCCGGGACGCACTCGGCGACGCGCGGACGGTGCTGAACGTCGGGGCCGGCACGGGCTCCTACGTGCCGCCGACCGCGCCGTGACCGCGGTGGAACCGTCGGCGGTCATGCGGGCACAGCGGCCGGCCGGATCGGCGCCGTGCGTGGCCGCCACGGCCGAGAGCCTCCCGTTCCGGGACCGGTCCTTCGACGTCGCGATGGCCGTCTCCACCGTCCACCACTGGGCGGACCTCATGGCGGGGCTGCGCGAGATGCGCCGCGTGGCCCGCCGCGTGGTGGCGCTGACGTTCGACACCGATGAGCCCGGATGGCCGGACCGGTTCCGGCTCACCCGCGACTACCTGCCCGGGTCCGTCGGCGCCAATGCCGCAGATCCCGGCCCCCGCCTGCTCGTCGCCCGAACGGACACCGGCCGCGGTCCTGGACCGGCGCCCACCCCGTGCCCTCAGCTTCCCGGCGTAGGCGGTACCGCTACCCGCCCCGCCCGCCGCTCCCCGTCCAGTGCCCTCAGCGCCCGCGCCAGCGTGGCGGCGTGGATCTGTGCTTCCCCCCGCTCGTGCATCAGCGCGAGGGCGTCCCGCAGGGCCGCCGCGTGCGAGGCAAGCGCTTGCGCCGCCCGGAGCGCCCCGTAAGTGTCGCTGCCCCGAGCAGGGTTGATCCGGCCCACCTGGTCCAGGACGGCGAGATAGCGGTCGACGAACTCCGCTTCGGCACGGGTCAGTGCGGGCAGCGGCGGCAACTCCGGTGGCAGCATCGGGGATTCACCTCGTGGGGCGTGGGGCGTGGGGCGTCGGGCGGTGTGCGGGTGGATGGTGCGGCGTTCCCCGATCCGGGGCCGGACCGGCGCGGGCGATCCGGCGTCGTGGACGGGGCCACGGTCGATGCCGTCCGCGACGGACCCGGCCGGCCGGGTCCGTGACGGGGCGGCGCGGAGCGCGTCGTGCCGGCAGCCCGGCACGCCGTGGCTCGGCCCCGCGGTCCGGCGGCAGCTCCGCACCGCACCGGCCGCAGTGGGTTGCTGCATTACTACCCGAGCGCCCGGCGGGCCATGTCGGCGCCGGGCCTCCGCACCGCATGCCGCGCTCCCGCGGCGGTACGCGCCGCGTGCCCCGGGGCAGGTACGCGCCGCACACGAGGCGGGGCAGGTACGCGCCGCACACGAGGCGGGGCAGGTACGCGCCGCACACGAGGCGGGGCCGGTACGCGCCGTATACGAGGCGGCGCCGCGCGGAGGCCGCACCGGAGAGCCGGCCGCGGGCGTGCCCGCCCGACGGAGCGCCGTCCGGGTACCGCCCGGCGCCGGAGCAGGGCGGCGCCAGTTAACGCGACGGAAAAACTTTGGTTCTAACGTGCGTTGCCTGGCCGGTGACGCCCGCCCCCGTACCCGACGAACGTGTCGGCGTCCGACGGGTGCCACCGGGCCGGGCAGGTACCGGGCGCGAGACGATGAGGTGGAAGCGTGCAACTCACCCCGCACGAGCAGGAGCGCCTGCTCATCCATGTGGCCGCCGACGTCGCCGAGAGACGCCGGGCGCGCGGCCTGCGGCTCAACCACCCGGAGGCGGTCGCGCTGATCACCTCCCACATCCTGGAGGGCGCGCGCGACGGCCGGACCGTCGGCGAACTCATGGCGTCCGGACGCAAGGTGCTCACCCGCGCCGACGTCATGGACGGCATTCCGGAGATGATCCACGACGTCCAGGTGGAGGCCACCTTCCCGGACGGCACCAAACTCGTCACCGTCCACGATCCGATCGTCTGAGGGGCGCCGTGATTCCCGGAGAGATCCTGTACGCGGACGGGGCCGTGCCGATCAACGAGGGCCGCCCCGTCACCCGTCTCACCGTCCTCAACGCGGCCGACCGGCCCGTCCAGGTCGGCTCCCACTACCACTTCGCCGAGGCCAACCCCGGTCTCGACTTCGACCGCGGGGCGGCCCGCGGCCTGCGGCTGAACATCGCCGCCGGGACGGCCGTGCGCTTCGAGCCCGGCATCCCCGTGGACGTCGAACTCGTCCCGCTCGCAGGCGCGCGCGTCGTTCCCGGCCTGCGCGGCGAAACCGGAGGTGCCCTCGATGGCTGAACTCGACCGTGCCGTCTACGCCGACTTGTTCGGCCCCACCACCGGCGACCGTATCCGGCTCGCCGACACCTCCCTGCTCGTGGAGATCGAGGAGGACCGCTCGGGCGGCCCCGGACGGGCCGGCGACGAGGCGGTGTTCGGCGGCGGGAAGGTGATCCGGGAGTCCATGGGCCAGGCCCGCACCACCCGCGCCGAGGGCGCCCCCGACACGGTGATCACCGGTGTGGTCGTCATCGACCACTGGGGGATCGTCAAGGCGGACGTCGGCATCCGCGACGGGCGCATCACCGGCATCGGCAAGGCCGGGAACCCCGACACCATGGACGGGGTCCACCCCGACCTCGTCATCGGGCCGGAGACGGAGATCATCGCGGGGAACGGGAAGATCCTGACCGCGGGCGCCATCGACGCGCACGTCCACTTCATCTCGCCGACCCTGGTGGACCAGGCGCTGTCGTCCGGGATCACCACCCTCGTCGGCGGCGGTACCGGACCGGCCGAGGGCACCAAGGCGACCACCGTCACCCCCGGCTCCTGGCACCTCGCCCGGATGTTCGAGGCGCTGGAGGGATACCCCGTCAACATCGGGCTCCTCGGCAAGGGCAACACCATGTCCCAGGAGGCCATGCGGGCCCAACTGCGCGGCGGCGCCCTCGGATTCAAGATCCACGAGGACTGGGGGGCGACTCCCGCCGTCATCGACGCCTGTCTGCGGGTCTGCGAGGAGAGCGGCGCCCAGCTCGCCATCCACACGGACACCCTCAACGAGGCCGGCTTCGTGGCGGACACCCTCGCCGCCATCGCCGGCCGCACGATTCACGCCTACCACACCGAGGGGGCCGGCGGCGGGCACGCACCCGACATCATCACCGTCGTCTCGGAGCCCTACGTCCTGCCGAGCTCCACCAACCCGACCCGCCCGCACACCGTCAACACCATCGAGGAACACCTCGACATGCTGATGGTCTGCCACCACCTCAACCCGGCCGTCCCCGAGGACCTGGCGTTCGCCGAGTCGCGCATCCGGCCTTCCACCATCGCCGCCGAGGACATCCTGCACGACCTCGGCGCCATCTCGATCATCTCCTCCGACTCCCAGGCCATGGGGCGGATCGGCGAGGTCGTCCTGCGCACCTGGCAGACCGCGCACGTCATGAAGAACCGGCGGGGTGCGCTCCCCGGTGACGGTGCGTCCGACAACCACCGGGTGCGTCGCTATGTCGCCAAATACACGATCAACCCGGCGGTGGCCCAGGGGCTCGACCGTGAGATCGGCTCGGTCGAGTCCGGGAAGCTCGCCGACCTCGTCCTCTGGGACCCCGCCTTCTTCGGGGTGAAGCCCCGGCTGGTCATCAAGGGCGGCCAGATCGCGTACGCCCAGATGGGCGATGCGAACGCGTCCATCCCGACTCCCCAGCCGGTTCTGCCGCGTCCCATGTTCGGCGCCGTCGGCAGGGCTCCCGCCGCCAACTCCTTCAACTTCGTCTCCTCCGCCGCGATCGAGGACGGGCTGCCCGAACGCCTCGGTCTCGGCAAGCGGTTCGTGCCGATCACCGGCACCCGGGGGGTCACCAAGGCAGACATGCGGGAGAACGACGCGCTGCCCCGCGTGCAGGTCGACCCGGACAGCTTCGCCGTGACGATCGACGGAGACCTCGTCGAGCCCGCACCGGCCGCCGAACTGCCCATGGCCCAGCGCTACTTCCTCTTCTGATCGGGCACGACCGATGTCACACGCAGCCCTGCTCGTCCTCGCCGACGGCCGGTTCCCCGC
>NZ_JBHWZJ010000063.1:0-2744 GCF_042728415.1 Streptomyces sp. NPDC060198
TCTGCGAACTGCAGGATCTTGTAGTCGAGCGTGAACGCGCCCACGTAGACCGCCGTGTTGCTGCCCGCCAGGTCCGCCGGCCGCTGCCCGCCGTCCTCCAAGGCCTCCCAGGCCACTTCCAGGAGCTTGCGCTGCTGGGGGTCCATGTGGTCGGCCTCGCGACGGCTGATGCCGAAGAAGGCGGGTTCGAACTCGTCGAAGCCGTCGATGTATCCGCCCCGGCCGCCCACCAGCCGCCCGGGCTTGTCCCGGTGACCGCTGCGGTGCGTGGTGACGTCGTAGCGGTCCGGCGGCGTGGGGGTGACGCAGTCCTTGCCGTCCAACAGGTTCTGCCAGAAAGCACGGTGGTCCGAAGCTCCGCCGGGCAAGCGGCAGCCGATGCCGATGATCGCGATTTTGCCCGTGGAGACGTCGTTGGTCGCGTCAGCCAAGTTCGCACACTCCTCATCAAGTGGTCGCGCAGCCACAGGCGGCGCCCAGGTCAGCGGTGCGGGGCCCGAGGGCCCTTTCAGGCGATGCCGTCCCCGGGCCGCTTCGCGCGGCGCCACGGACGGAAGAGACTGCCGAGGATCTCGCCGGTCCCGGGGAACGAGGTGGGATCGCTGAGACCGACCGCGGCCGGCTCACGGCCGGGCCGCCAGGTGAAGCTGCCGAAGAGGTGGTCCCAGCACGACAGGTCGGAGCCGTAGTGGCCGGCCTCGGACAGGTCCGTGCTGTGGTGCAGGCGGTGCTGTTCCGGGCTTGCCAGGAGGTGGTTGAGCCGGCCGATCCGCACGTCGATGTTGGCGTGGACGAAGTAGCCCTGCGCGGCGACGAAGAGTCCGGTGGCGAGCACGGACCCCTGGGAGAACCCTGCCAGTGCCAGGGTGAGCTGGACGGCACCCTGGGCGAGGACGATGTCGAGCACGTGGTTGACGCCGTTGTTGGCGACATTGACCTTCTGCGGGACGTGGTGGACCCCGTGCAGCCGCCACAGGACGGGGCTGGTGTGCCCCAGACGGTGGACGAGATAGCTGGCGAGCGAACCGCTCAGCAGAGCGGCCGGGATCTCCACCCCCAGCGGGAGCACCGGGTCGGCCGGGGAGATCATTCCCACCGTCGTCGTGACGGAGAACTGTGCCAGCGCGCTCCCCGCCATGGTCAGAAGGAAGTAGACGCCGTACCAACGCCATTCGGCTGCGTCGGGGTGCCAGTCGCGCCGGTGCGGAATCAGCCTTTCGAGGACGGTGAGATACACCAGGGTGCCGACGAGGAAAAGAGGACTCACGCGTTCGGGATTCCAGTCCAGCAGCAGTGCCGCCGTCGCCACCAGAAAGGTGGCCGTCAGGAGCACGGGATAGGCGAGAGAGCCGAGAACGCGCCGTCCGGGCCGGAGAGCGGAAGGCCGGGGTTGCGGGAGCGCCGTGGGGCCGGTGGAGTCATCGATGGGCCATTCGTTTCCGTGCACCCGGAAATCCTCCGTAGGAATTGCGGGACAGTTCTTGGCCTCGGTTCCTGCGTCATTGCAGGTGGGGTGGGGCCATCGAATGCATGAGGAAGTCTCAGGGGCTGTACGGGAGGATGCGCTGTCTTGTCTGGTGGCGCCCGTGCGAATTCGGCGACACGGGCGGCGGGAGACAATTCCTGCGGAGCGGGTGACCGTGTGGTCGTCCCTCATTTTTCGCCCTGTGCGAGCTCGGTTGATTCTTTTCCGCTTCCTGCGGATTCAATCCTCGACCGATGATGTGTTGAGATCGCCCCCCGGAGTGCCGTAGTCGGCCTCCCGATTATTGAACAGGGGTACGTGGCGATGCGGAACAGGGACCGGACTTCTGTCGCCGATGTGAGTGACTTAGTCATGTTGGCGTTCTGATGTGGTATTCAGAACATCATCTTTATGGGGTGGTCGGGTCCAGGGTGAGAAGCCGGGCCTGGGCTGTACCGGTCCGGGCGGGGGAGACCGCGGGCGGGTGGCGGCCGGCCGGGCCGCGCGCCGGGCCGTCACCCGTGCGACCCGCCCGGAAGGCTTCCCGCGCGTGATTGCACCAGACTCTGAGGCACCGATGATCTTCAGTCCCCCGTCCGGGTGGATGGCCGCGGAAGGTGAGACGCCGAGAGCCTTCGGAAAGGGGCGGATGCATGGCCGGATCGAGGAAACGCCCGGGGGCACCCCGGCCGAGGCGCGACAGTCAGGCCGTGGACCGCATGCTGCGGACGGTCGTGCGCCGCCGCAAGAAGTCCTTCAGTGCGGCGGACGTCACCGTCACCGATCCACCGAAGGTGCGCCGGGCGGTCACCGCCGCCGCACTCGGCAACACCATGGAGTGGTTCGACTTCGGCGTCTACGCCTATCTGGCCGGAACCCTGGGCAAAGTGTTCTTCCCGTCCAGTTCGCCCGGAGCTCAGGTGGTGTCGACCTTCGCCACCTTCGCCGCCGCGTTCCTGGTACGGCCGCTCGGCGGGCTCGTCTTCGGCCCGCTCGGGGACCGGGTGGGCCGGCAGAAGGTCCTCGCGCTGACCATGATCATGATGGCGGCGTCCACCTTCGCCGTCGGCTTCCTCCCCACCTACGCCGCGGTCGGCTTCGCGGCCCCCCTCCTGCTCCTGGTGTGCCGGCTCGTGCAGGGCTTCTCCACGGGCGGCGAGTACGCCGGAGCGACCACCTACATCGCCGAGTACGCCCCCGACAAACGGCGCGGCTTCCTCGGCAGCTGGCTGGACTTCGGCACCTTCGTCGGCTACTCCCTCGGCTCCGGCCTGGTCAC
>NZ_JBHWZJ010000063.1:2754-5599 GCF_042728415.1 Streptomyces sp. NPDC060198
CATCCCCTTCTACGTCGCCGGACCACTGGGACTGATCGGGCTCTACATGCGCATGAAGCTGGAGGAGACACCCGTCTTCCAGCGGCAGGAGGAGGAGCAGGCCGAGGCCCTGGCAGAGGGCGACCCGGTCGAACAGGCACGGCAGTCGGGCAAGGGCCGGCTCAAGGAGATCTTCACCGAGCACTGGGAAGCCGTGCTGATCTGCATGGGTCTGGTGCTCCTGTACAACGTCACCAACTACATGGTCACGTCCTACCTCCCGACCTACATGTCCGAGACCCTCGGCGAGCCCGAGACCACCTCGCAACTGCTCGTTCTCGGCACCATGCTGCTCGTCGTCCTGACCATCACCACGGTGGGCCGCAGCTCCGACCGGTGGGGGCGCCGACCGGTGTTCATGGCCGGGAGCGTGGCGCTGGTCGCGCTCTCCATTCCGGCGTTCCTCCTGATCCGGCAGGGCGGCATCCTGCTCCCGGCCTTCGGCTGCGCCATCCTCGGTCTGCTGCTCGTCTGCTTCGCCGGGACGTCCGCGTCCACCCTTCCGGCGCTCTTCCCCACCCGCATCCGGTACGGCGCGCTCTCGATCGCGTTCAACATCTCCGTCTCGCTCTTCGGCGGAACCACCCCCCTGTTCGCCGCGGGGCTCGTGGAGGCCACCGGCAACGACATGGTGCCCGCCTACTACCTGATGGTGGCGGGCGTCATCGGCCTCGTGTCCACGCTGTTCCTCCACGAGACGGCGGGCCGACCGCTGCGCGGCTCCGGGCCCATGGTCGAGACGCGCCAGCAGGCACACCGGCTGGTCTCGGTCAGCCGCACCACCGCGGGCCGGCAGGCGCGCGACGTCTGGTTCCGGCTGCGTCACCGGCGACGGCGGGAGTGACGAGGGGGGCGCGGGTACCGGCCCGGTGGGAGACTCGTTCTCCCCGGGCGGGGCGGGGCGGGGCGGACGCGGCGCGCGGGCGCGGGGTCAGGCGAGGTTGACGAGCCGCAGGTAGCGCTCCCAGTCCCAGAGCGGACCGGGATCGGTGTGGTCCGTGCCCGGCACCTCGTAGTGGCCGACGATGTGGGTACGGTCCTTGGGTATGTCGTGCCGGTCGCAGATGTCGGCGGCGAGCAGCGCCGACCGTTCGTACATCGCCGCCGTGAAGTACTCCGGACGGTCCACCCAGCCTTCGTGCTCGATGCCGACGGAACGGACGTTGTAGTCCCAGTTCCCCGCGTGCCAGGCGATGTCCCGCTCCGGTACGCACTGGGCGGTGTAGCCGTCTCCGGACCGTACGACGTAGTGGACCGACACCTTCTTCGATGGGTCCTGGAAGATTCCGAGCGTCTGAGTGAAGCTCTGCTGGGTGATGTGGACGACCACCCGGTCGATGGGCCGGGGCGAGGTGCCGGCGGGGACGGTGTAGTTGGCGGACGCGGCGTGTGCCCAGCGCGCGAGCGTGCTGTCCGTCCCCGCCGAGGGCGCGTCCACCCCGCGCACCGGTGCCGGCAGGAGCAGGCCCGCCGCGGTGCCGGCCGCCGCCTGGATGATCCTTCTGCGGTGCATGGGTGTTCTCCAGGGGTGCGGGCGGATCGCCGCGGGGCTCCCCGGACATGGGGCACCGCCGGGGCTCCCCACGGGCGTGCGGGCTCCCCCCGAACGACGGCCCGAACGGCTGTCCGGTTCCCGTGCGTGCCCTGCCCCTACGCCCCGGCGCCTGCCCGAAGGCTCGTACGGCTGGGCGTCGCCCGCGGCCCCCGGCGCTCCGGTGCCTCGGTGGTGGACGACTCCTCCCGGAGCTCTCGTACTACCCGGCGGGCTCCGGCACCCGGCGCGACGGCTGCCCGACGAGCAGCACCGCGAAGGCCACGACGGTCAACAGCCCCCCGGCGAGGAAGGCGCCCCGAACGCCGGCGAGCGAGAGGACCAGGGCACCGAGCGCGGCGCCCGCCGCGATACCGGCGTTGTAGGTCCCGGAGTTCGCCGCGAGCGCGACGTCCGTGCGGCCCGGCGCGCAGTGCAGCATGGCGTTCTGCGTCGTCATGAAGACCGGACCGAGCGCACCGCCCATCAGCAGCAGGAACACCACCGCCGCGGCCGGTTCCCCACCGGCCGCGTACAGGCCGGTCATGCCGACCGCCTGCGTCGCCACCGCCGTGCTCAGCGAGGCATGCGGAAAGCGGTCCAGCAGGGCCCCGGTGAGGCTCACCCCGGCCACACACGCGACACCGAACGCCACGAGCAGTACGTTCACCGCGCCGGGCGAGAACCCGCTGACGTCGCCCAGGAAGGTGACGATGTAGGTGAATCCCGTGAAAGCGCCCGTGGCGGCCAGGGCCCCGGCCGTCAGCACGATCCCGAACCGGCGGGCCTCCGGACTGGTCCCGTAGGCGGCGGGCTGTTCGTCCGGACGTGAGGTCGGCAGCAGGAAGGCGATCGTCACGAGGGAGACCAGCCCCAGACCCGCCGGCACGGCTACGGGCACCGGCCAGTCGGTCCGTCTGCCCAGCCAGGTTCCGGCCGGCACACCGAACACCAGGGCCAGCGAACCGGCGACGGACAGCGCTCCGACGACGCGCCCGCGAACCCCCGGCGGGAACAGGCCCACCGCCACCGGCCCCGTCACGGCCCAGAACAACGCCTGACCGAGTGCGGTCAGCAGCCGGGCCGCAAGGAGCAGCCAGTACGAGGTCGCCGAGGCCGCGACCAGACTGGACACGACCAGCGCGGCCAGCACCCCCGTGAGCACATGGCGCCGTGGCACCGACCGCACGACGTGGGCGAGCGGCAGAGACACGATCGCGACCGTCATGCCGTAGCCGGTGACCAAGAGGCCGACCGCCGACACCGGCACCCGCA
>NZ_JBHWZJ010000063.1:5609-25422 GCF_042728415.1 Streptomyces sp. NPDC060198
GGCTCTCGGAGACCAGCTCAAGAAGGCCGATCGGCAGGTTCTCCGCGGTGTTGAACGTGAACGCGGCCAGCATCAGGGCCGCGAGCACCGCCGACCGGCGCCATCGCACGGCTCGCGCCGTGGTCGTGCGAGTCCCTGCCGAATCCGCCCGCGGCATCCGCTTCGCAGCACTGTCCATGGGGTCACCACACCGGACTCACCGGCAGCGACGCAAGCCGATCGTCCGCCGTCCCGCTATTCCTGGCGGGGCGCGCCGACAGCCGCGGCACCTCGCCGCGTTGTCGTCGACCAGGGCCGTGTGGTGAGGGCTTGGGCGTATCCGTCGAGCGCGGTCGAGGAGGAGTGTCCCGTCCGGTCGGTCGTGGAGCGGTGCCGCTGCTGTCAGGAGGACACGGCCAAAGCCAACGAGGCGACGGCGGTGGCGAAGCAGAAGCCGGGAAACGCGAGGTTGTAGAGCACGCGGGCACGCAGGTGGAAGGCGAGCGCGCCCAGGTAGAGCAGGACGAGACCGCAGGCCGCTGCGACACCGAGGGGACGCAGTGTCGCGTCGAAGAGGCCGAGAAGGAGGCCCGCCGCTCCGGCCAGCTTGAGGGCGGCCAGCCGGGGCAGCCAGGATCGGGGCACACCGACCTGCGCCGAGTTGGCCAGCACGAAGCGGGCCCCGGCGAGGTCGGCTGCGGCGATACCGATGTTGACAGCGGCGGTGGACAAGGTGACGACGAGGAATACGAGCTGGGTACCGGTCATGCCTTCAGGGTCCGCAGGCGCTTCGGCGCCGTCCAATACCTGCTTCTATAACCTGGTGGCATGGACGTGGACACGCGCCTGCTTCGGTACTTCACCGCAGTGGCGGACGAGGGCAGTCTGACCGGGGCGGCGAAGAGACTGTTCGTCTCGCAGCCTGCGCTGACGAAGCAGATCCGGCGCTTGGAGGGCGATCTCGGAGTACCGCTCTTCGCGCGCTCGCGGTCCGGGATGGTGCTGACCGAGGCCGGTCGAGAGCTCGCCGCGCGGGTGCCCGCACTGCTGAAGGGCTGGGACGAGGCGGTAGAGGCAAGCTGCCGGGCGGCGCGAGTGCTGCGTCTGGGCTTCCTGGACGCGGGCGCCGTGGGCACCGTCCACGAGGTCATCGCCGAGTTCCGCCGGGCGCAGCCGGAGTGGCGGGTGGAACTGCGTCAGTTCGACTGGTCGGACGCGAGTGCCGGTCTGGCCCGCGGCGAAGTGGATGCGGCAGTGGTGCGTTTGCCGTTTCCGGGTCAGGAGGGGCTGAACGTACGGGAGTTGTTCGTCGAAGAGCGTGGGGTGCTCATGCCGGCTCGGCATCCGCTGGCGAACAGGGGGACGGTGGAGTTCCGGGAACTGTGGGACGAGCCCTTCGTCGCGGCCGGAGCCGAGACCGGGGCCTGGAGGGAGCACTGGCTGGCGGCCCAGGAGCGGGAAGGGAACCCCGTCCGGGTCGGTGCCGTCACCAGCCGGCCCGACGAGTGGCTCGGAGCGGTGGCTGCCGGCTGCGTAGCACTGGCCCCGGCGTCGACAGCCCGTTTCTACTCCCACCCGGACGTGGTGTTCCGTCCAGTCCGTGGGGTCTCACCGAGCCGGGTGGGGCTGGCCCGGCCGAAGGGCCGGACGCGCGAGGCGGCGCTGGATGAGCTGCTGGAGGCCATCGTGCGGCGGTTGGGCCGCAGCTGACGACGGGGCCGGGGGACGGCGGCATGCCGCCCGGCCGGATCGGTGCGCTCCCGGCGGCAGCAGCCGCGACGACGGGGGCTCGCCCAGCACCAGGGGACCCGTGGCGACCCCCTCGGCCGTGTGCGCGCAGGCCGGGGCCGCCGACCGCGCCGCCCCGACCGCACTCAATGTTCGATGGACGTCACGCAACCTTCCGTTCTGTGCGTGGGTGAACCGGCGCCTCGGGCGGGAGGAGGGATCTGCCGAGATCCGTCGTTCGCGGGGCTCCGGAGCATCGCCGGTCCGCCGTCATCGGTGGGCGTCTTTTCCGCGCCGGCACGGGGAGCGTTCCCGCATCCGGGTTACGCCAGAGGCGGGTGCGTGTGCGCCCTCATGCGGGCCGGGTGGTGATGGTGCACAGGCGCTTGGTGGCCCGGGTCAGGGCCACGTACAGGTCCCTCTCCCCGCCGGGGCGTGCCGTGATGATCTCCTCGGGGTTCAGGACGACGACCCCGTCGAACTCGAGGCCGCGTGCCTCGGACGCGGGCACGACGCGTGCGTGGTCGCTGATGCCGTGAGCCGCCAACCGGCTCACGGCAGTGTCCGCGCAGATCACTCCCAGGAGTTCGTCCGGATGCGCGGTGCTCTGGGCGCGCAGTTCCTCCACGACGGCCGCGACCAACCCGTCCCCATCTGTGGCCACGGTGCGCGGGCTGTCACCGCTGCGCAGTGACCGTGTGGGCCGCTGGTCCGGAGCGATCCGCGCGAGCAGGTCCCGGACGCTCTCCAGGATCTCCTGCGTGGTGCGGTAACTGACCGTCAAGTCGTGCAGTTTGAACCGCGTCCCGACATGCGGCCCCAGGGCTTCCTTCCAGTCGCGTGCCGTCGTGGCCGGGCCCGACTGGGCGAAGTCACCCACCAGCGTCATCGCTCTCGCCGGGCAGCGGCGGACGATCATCCGCCACTGCATGGCGGTCAGTTCCTGCGCCTCGTCGACGACGACGTGCCCGTACGTCCGCTCGGGCGGGCCGTCGACCAGGCTCGCCGCCTCGTCCAGCAACGGTACGTCCGCATCGGTCCACGGCGCGTCCGGGGCGCGCAGGAGAAGGGACCGCTCCTGCGGAGACAGGGCCGGCAGGCACGCGGCCAGGGCGTCGGCATCCGCCAGCAGCGCGTTCACGAGGCTGCCGGGTACCAGCCTCGGCCACAGCGCCTCGACCGCCCGGTCGACACCGACGTCGTCGAGGAGATCGGCGCCGATGGCGTCCAGGTCCAGCTCATGAACCGGACCCGGGGCGGCGGCCCCCTCGGCACGGCGCTGGGCGACCCCCGTGAACCGGTCGAAGTTCAGGCCCGTCATCTGCTCGGCATCGGCGTCGATCTGTTCCAGGAGGTCGCCCATGTCCCGTTGCATCGCGTGGGTGACTGCGTCGACCAGGAGTTCCTTGAACGCCTGGCGTGCGGGGTTGTGGCCGGATGCGGCCGCCAGGGCGGCGGCGCGCGCGGTGGCGACCTCCTGCTCGGAGAGGTGGACCAGGTCCTGCCCGACCCGGACGGTGAAGTCACCGGCGGGGGCCTGGTGGGCTCGCAGCAGGCCGGCCAAGGCGTCCGCGAAATCCGGGCCGCCCTTGAGGCGCGCCGTGCCGAACGGCTCCACCGCGTCCGGGGACACTCCGGCGAGTTCCTGACAGGTCGCCAGATCGACGTCGTTCTCCCCGAGCGAGGGAAGGACCTGTGAGATGTATTCGAGGAAACGGGCGTTGGGGCCCACCACGAGGACGCCTTCGTCCGCGGCGCGCGGGAACGCGTAGAGGACGTAGGCCGCCCGGTGCAGGGCGACCACCGTCTTGCCGGTGCCGGGCCCGCCCTGCACCACGGTCACCCCGCGGTGGGCGGAGCGGACGATCTCGTCCTGCTCGGCCTGCAGCGTCGCGACGGCCGCGTGCATCCTGCCGGTACGCCGTGCCGACAGAGCCTCGGTCAACGGGCCGTCCCCCACGACGTCTTCGTCCGTCGGGGCGGACCCGTCGAGCAGTTCGTCGCTCACCGAGACGACCGTGCGCTCCTCGATGCGCAGGTGCCGGCGCCGCCGCAGATCCATCGAGTGGACCGGTGTCGCCTCGTAGAAGGGCCGCGCCGCGTTCGCGCGCCAGTCCACGAGCAGCGGCAGATCGTCCTCCTCCGTGTGCAGTCCGATGCGCCCGATGCGCAGGGCCGTGCCGTCCGTCCAGTCGATGCGCCCGAAGACCAGCCCCTTCTCGGCGCCTGACAGCCGGCCGATCTCCTTGGTCAGACGGTCGGCGGCGATCTCTCTCTCGTACGCCTCGCCGGCACCGTCCGCAGGGGCCTTCAGCACACTCGCCCGGTTCGCTCGCGCCTCGGAAAGCCGCTCGGTGAGCAGCTCGTACAACGAGGACACGTAACCTTGCTCCGATTCGACCGCACGCGCGGCAGAATCATTTATGTTCGGCAACAAGGACTCCTTCGATTCGAGCCGAACCATACGGCCAAATTTCCTCAAAGATAAGTCTTGACTTACTTGTTGCGCCTATGTCCCTGAGGGTCGTCCCGCAATTCCTGGCGGGTTCGCGACGTCGGATGCCGCACCTCGCCGCGTTGTCGGAACATCGCGTTTCGGAAGTGTGCGGACACTCCTCCGCCCTGCGATGCACCGCATCCGGCGTCGCGCAGAGATCCGCCACGAATTGCGGGACGGCCCTTGCGGCTGACCGCGCTCCGTGCCATGCAATCCGTCGTCTCCCTTGAATACCGGTGATGCTTTCCCGTGCGCTGGAGAAAGGCAGAGAGTTCACGGGAGAGGTTCACGGGCCGGGACGGAGCCGGCCTGGACTTTTGTGCGTGCACCGGCGACCGCCGTGATCCGGTGGTGCGACGCGGCGAGTCGGGTGATGATCCCACCGCCGTGTGCGGCCGGGATGCCGGACCTCGGCGACTCGGCAAGCTGACTCGGCAGGGACGACGAGAGCGATGGTCCTGCCCGGCCCATGCCGTCGGCGGGACGGACTCCAAGACCCAACGAGCTCATGCCGGGACGTCAACGCCGGCCTGGCAGCAACCCGACCCCGGGCCGCATATCGACTGTCACCGTTACCTTTCCCCCGGCGGACCCTTACGGGGGCCAGCCCCACCACGGAAGCAGGGGGAATACCCCCTGCTCATCGGGATGGTGGCGTCATGGCTGCCGGATGCATCCCTTCCTTAAGTTTCTTCGGGTAGGCGCACCCGTCCAGAGAGCTGGAGATGCCATGCCCCAGGCGACCACCACCGCCACCGCCACCGACCCGTCCGGAGCGGGGGCCGCGGTCTCCGTCCCCGCGTTCTCCGCCGCACCCGGGACAGGGCCGGTTCCGGAGTCCGTACCCGCCGCCCGGAGGTACCTCACCACCGGGACTGACGGCGGCAGCGACTTCGCGCCGCTCCTGAGGGCCGTCAAGGGGCAGGGGCTGCTGGTCCACCGCACCGGATGGTACGCCGCGGGGATCGCCGTGAACGCGCTCGCGCTGGCTGCGGTCGTCACCGGTATCGAACTCCTCGGCGACACCTGGTGGACGCTGCTCCTCGCGGGTCCGCTGGCCGTCCTGTGGACCCGTACCGCCTTCGTCGGACACGACGCGGGACACGCACAGATCACCGGGAACCGCAGGGCGAGCCGGATCATCGGTCTCGTGCACGGCAACCTTCTCCTCGGCATGAACGAGGCGTGGTGGAACGACAAGCACGTGCGGCACCACGCCAACCCCAACCACGTCGACAAGGACCCCGACGTCGGGGTGGGAGCCCTGGTCTGGACCCAGAAGCAGGCGGCCCAGCGGGAAGGTTTCGCCCGCTGGCTCACCCGTCATCAGGCACGTCTCTTCTTCCCCATGCTGCTGCTGGAGGGCATCGCGCTGAAGGTCTCCGGGTTCCAGTTCCTGCGTCGGCAGCCCGGCCGCGAGGGCGTGCTCTCGGGGTTGCTGATGGTCGCCCATCTCGCCCTCTGGGCAACCGTTTTCCTCACCGCCATGCCGGCCGGGAAGGCGGTCGTCTTCGCGCTGGTGCTCCACGCACTCTTCGGACTGCACCTGGGGATGGCGTTCGCCCCGAACCACAAGGGCATGGAGATGCCCGACCCGGACGGTGACCGCTGGGGCCATCTGCAGCGCCAGGTCCTCACCTCCCGCAACGTGCGGGGTGCCGTCCTCACCGACTGGTTCCTCGGAGGGCTCAACTACCAGATAGAGCACCACCTCTTCCCGAGCATGCCGCGCCCGCACCTGCGCCTCGCCCAGCCGCTCGTCAAGGAGCACTGCCGCCGGATCGGGATGCCCTACACGGAGACGGGGCTCGTCGAGTCCTACCGCCAGGGCCTGGCGCACATGCACGAGGTGGGCGAACCGCTGCGGTGACCCGGGGGACAGGGACTGAGCCGTCGGCGAGGGAACCCATCGCGCCCTGTGGGCGTTGTCATGAGTGAAGCGGCTCCGTGGAGCGGAGGAGGCACCATCATGTCGAACGGCGCGAAGATCGTCATCGGGGGAGTGGTCGTGGCAGCGGTCCTGATCCCGTTCATCGGGTTCTGGTGGGCGCTGCTGGTCCTGATCGGGGTGCCCACCGCGGGTTACCTGCTGCTCGATCCGTCGCAGCGGCGCAGAATCCGGCGCATCAGAGGCAAGGAGCTGGGACGTTGAACGGCACGGTCGTAGCGGTCAGTCGCAGCGGTGAGTACACCTTCACCAAGCCGGTCCGGCAGAGCATCACCCTGCGGACCGGACACGGTGTCGAGGGCGACGTCCACGCCGGCGTGACCGTCAAGCACCGCAGCAGGGTCGCCCAGGACCCGACGCAGCCCAACCTTCGCCAGGTTCACCTGATCCAGCAGGAACTCTTCGACGAACTGCGTGCCGACGGCTTCGACCTGGCCCCCGGCGACCTCGGGGAGAACGTCACCACACGCGGCCTGGACCTGCTCGCCCTGCCGGAGGGGACTCTGCTGCACCTGGGAGACCAGGCAGTCGTGGAGGTCACCGGTCTGCGCAACCCGTGCCTTCAGATCGACGCTTTCCGAAGCGGCCTGCTCAAGCGGGTCGTCGGGCGCGACGAGGCGGGACGCGTGGTCCGCAGGGCCGGGATCATGGGAGTGGTGGTGGACGGCGGACCCGTGCGGGCCGGAGACACCGTCCGCGCCGAACCGCCCGTCGGGCCCCACAAGATGCTCGACCGCGTCTGACCTCCGAGTCCTGTCGCGGGGCCGCGCGCCCTCAAGAAGGCCGGGTGGCGAGCGCGTCGAGTGCGGAGAGGAGCCCGCGGAGCTGCGGACCCCGCACTACCTGCATCACCTCGCCCGGCGTCTCGTCCAGCAGGACGAAGGCCATGTCGTCGGTCCGGGCGACCAGTGACCAGCCGGGCCCGTCGACCCGCAGTGTCCGGGCGTCCGAGGTGGCGAAAGCCGACCTGATGCGACCCGGTGGCGGCGGCGAGTCGAGATAGTCGCGCGCCTCCTCCAACACCTTGCGCACGCCGGGATGTCCCTTCGCCCCCGGGCTCTCGGGCTCCCGGGACGCGGACACTCCGGGCGCGGGGGTGATCGCGTCCACCTGCTCGCGCCACGACCCCCATCGCGAGGCGATCTCGTCCGCGCCCATCCGTCGTTGCACCGGGCCCCAGTCGCTGTCGGAAGGCGGCGTCAGAAGCAGTTTTCCGCCCGATCCGTCCTCGGTGGGCTCCGGGTCGTAGGGGGCGGGTACGTCCGGCGCGGCCACGGCGAGGGCGAGGGGCCAGCCCGGCAGTGCGCCGACGACCGTGCGGTCGTCGGGTGAGAGTTCCTGTGCGATGCCGCAGTCCCAGGCCGCGATGGCGCCGGCGACCAGGGTGACGTCCTCGGTCACCACCGTCCAGCGGGCCCCCGTGCCGTCCTGGCCGAGCACGAGTCCGTACCCCTCCTCGTACGGTTCGAGGGCGAGCGCCCGGCACGCGGCCGGATAGTCGTCGCCCAGCACGGTGGGAAAGCTCGCCGGGGTCAGCAGGAGCGCGGTCAGCACGTACAGCGCATCGTCTTCGGCGGGGTGCGTGTCGTCCGTCCCGGCCACGGTGTCCTCCTTCTGTCCCGATGATCGTCCGTCGCCCTCTTCGGCTTCGTCGGCGCACCCTAACCACCCGGTAACCCCGCCGTCGAGACCTCGCGCGGCGGACGATCGCCGACTTCGGGATCCGGCGGCCACCCCGGGAGCCGGGGCCGCGCCGCTTCCCCCGCCGTAGAGTGAGGGTTCCGGACCGACGGAGGGACGCGGACGTGCAGAGGTACGACCGGCTGAAAGAAATCCAGAGCCTCGATCCCGAGAGGGACTTCCTTCGCATCTACCGCCTCTCCGTCACACTCGAATTCCCCTGGGACGTCACCCGGGCGCTCGAACTGGCCCTGTACCGCACCTATGCCGTGCCTGGCATCGGACGACTGCTCGCGACGACGGCAGAACTGACGGACCGTTCCCAGAAGCGCTACGACGACACGGCGCTCCTGCTCGACACCGTGGTGGAGCACGGGTTCGACTCCGAGGAAGGACGTACGGCGCTCCGCCGGATCAACGGCATGCACCGCAGCTACGACATCGCCGACGACGACATGCGGTACGTGCTCTGCACCTTCGTCGTGGTCCCGAAGCGCTGGCTGGACGCTTACGGCTGGCGCCGGCTGTCCGCCCACGAGCGCCAGGCGAGCGCCGTCTACTACCGTACGCTCGGCGCCCACATGGGGATCAAGGACCTGCCCCACACCTACGAGGAGTTCGAGGAGACCCTCGACGCGTACGAGAAGGCCCACTTCGGGTGGGACGCGGGCGCGAGAACGGTTTCCGGCGCGACGCTGGACCTGATGGCCTCCTGGTACCCCGCGCCGCTGGCGCGGCTGGTGCGCGGGGCGAGCCTCGCGCTTCTCGACGACGCGCTGCTGGACGCTTTCCGCTACCGGCGTCCGGGCGCCTTCGCGCGTGGCCTGACCAGGGGTGCGCTACGGCTCAGGGCGCGGGCGGTCCGGCTGCTTCCGCCACGTTCCCGGCCGCACTACGCCCGCCAGAACCCGGAGATCAAGGGTTACCCGGACGGCTACGACGTGGCCGCGCTCGGCACCTTTCCCGTGCCGGGAGTCCGCGGCTGCCCGGTGCCGCACCACCGCGCGTCAGACGGTGCCGCCGCCGAGTGATTCCAGTCCAGCCGGCGAAGCTCGGCCTGGCTGGTCGCTCGCCGACCCCGTGGGGCTGTACCGCTCCGCGGCCGGGCTGGTGCGCGGGACCGAGCCGGCCGTGCGGCAGATGCTGATGGCCTGCCCCGCGGAGCGCGTCTCCCTCCAGGGCGCTGAGCGGCGAGCCGGCGGGGCACGCGGAACTGGCGCACACGGGCGTGCGGGTGGAGACCGTCCCCGGCGCGGGACACAACGTCATGGCGGACCGCCCCGACGCGTTCGCGGCCGGCGTCGCGTCTTCAGCCGAGTGCACGGAGCAGTCGGTGTGAGGAACGCCGGGGCCGTCCGCGCGGTGGAGCCGGAGCGCTCACGGCGTGCGGTGGGCGAGGGCGAGGAACCGGTTCTCCTCGTCGGTGTACGAGTCCATGTGCCACCCCGAACGGGCCAGCAGCAAGCGGAGGTTGGGCTCGGCGCGCAGGTCGTCCCCGGTGAGAGCGCGACCGTGCCGTGCGGCGAGGGCGGCCCTGCCGATCGGGTGGAAGAGGGCGAGCCGGCCGACCGGCCGCACCACACGGGCCAGCTCTCGCAGACCGGCCTCCGGGTGGGCGAGATGGGACACCAGTCCCGCCCCGAACACGGCGTCCAGCACCGCGTCGCGCAGCGGGACGCGCGCGACGTCGGCGAGCAGCAGCGCGGCGTTCCGGTCGCGTCCGGCCCGCACCGCCTCCCGGAGCATCGCGGGTGTCAGGTCCGCGCCCAGGACCGTACCGGTTGGGCCGACCGCCTCGCGCAGGACCGGCAGGGCCCTCCCCGTACCGCAGCCCGCGTCGAGAACCGCGTCCCCGAGGCGGAGCCCGAGGAGGCCTACCGCCGAAACATAGGCGGGGCCGTCGTCGGGGAAGCGGCTGTCCCAGCCGGCCGCTCGCTCGGTGAAGAAGTCACGTACGTGTGTCTGCTCATCGCTCATGTGTACATGATCGCGGTTGGATGGCCGGAACGGGGCTGTGGGAGGAGTGAGTTCGCGGTGAGCCGGGAAGACTGAGAAAAGCCGCGCGTAGTGGGGACATCCGAGCGGCGCGATCATTTTCGGCGCGTTCATGATGACCGCGGCGGCGCTCGTCGGCTGGCTTTGAGCGACAGAATCGGCCACTCTCCGATCGCATCGGAACGGCGATCCGCCATATTCCGCGAATTTCGAAGTGTGCCCCCGGCGGGTACCGCTCGGCGGGCTAGCGTCCCCGATCTATGGGACACCTGGACCACGCCACCTTCGGCTGGCTGACACCCGTGCTGTCGTACGCGATGGCATCGATCGGCGCGGCGCTCGGCCTGCGGTGCACCGTGCGCGCTCTGCACACCACCGGCCGTTCGCGGCGCAACTGGCTTCTCACCGCGGCATCCGCCCTCGGCACCGGTATCTGGACGATGCACTTCGTCGCCATGCTCGGCTTCGGGGTCACCGGCACCGACATCCGCTACGACGTCGGCCTGACCCTATTCAGCCTGATCGTCGCCATGGTGGTCGTCGGGATCGGTGTCTTCGCCGTGGGACACGGACGCAACCGGGAACGGGCTCTGCTGGCCGGCGGGCTCACCACCGGCGTCGGCGTCGCGAGCATGCACTACCTCGGCATGGCCGCCATCCACCTGCACGGCGAGGTCCACTACAACCCCGTGATGGTCGCGGTCTCCGTGGTGATCGCCGTCGTCGCCGCCACCGTGGCGCTCTGGGCGGCCCTCAACATCCACACACCCGGAGCCGTGATACTCGCCTCCCTCGTGATGGGCGCCGCCGTCAGCTCCATGCACTACACCGGGATGGTCGCGGTCGGCGTCGAGGTCGCCCCGTCCGCCGCACCCCTGACCGGGGCCACGGCCATGCAGTTCATCTTCCCCCTCACCGTCGGGCTCGGCTCCTACCTCTTCCTCACCTCGGCGTTCGTCGCGCTCTCCCCCACGGCGCGGGACGCCGACGCCTACGCGTTCGCCTCCGCCGAGCGCGCCAGGCACACCGACCGGCTCACCACGCCGGGCGACCCGTCCGCCGTCGGCGACCCGTCCACGGCCGCCACCCTCTGACTTGTCGCCGCACCAGCCCCCGACCACCCCTTTCCCGACCGGAACCGACCGGAACGAGGAGGCCATGCGCCCACTCCGTACGACCCAGGCGCCCGGCGCCCAGGACGACCGGCCCATACCCCCGGTGCGGGGCCGGCGCGCGCACGCGGGTCCCCCGGCCGACGAGCGTGTCGTGCTCGGCGCCCGTCCGCGGCGCACGCAGGATTCGTCCGGCCGCCGGAGCACCTGGTCCCTGCGGCCGCGCACCGTACGGGCCAAAGTGCTCGCCCTGCTGATGGTGCCGGTCGTGTCCCTGCTGGCCCTGTGGGGGCTCGCGACCGTGACGACCGCTCAGGAGGTGTCACGGCTGCGCCAGGCGGAGCGGGTGGACGCCACGGTGCGTACCCCGGTCCGGCAGGCCGTCGACGCGCTCCAGGCCGAACGGAAGGCCGCCCTCGTCCAGTCCGCCGCACCGGGCGAGGGTGCCGCCGCGACCCTGGAGACCCGCGCCGCCCGCACCGACGGAGCGCTCGACCGGCTGAGGATGGGCGAGGACCACACGGTCGCGGACACCGGCGGCCTGCCCGCCGGCCTCGCCACCCGCATGGACGTCTTCCTCTCCCGCGCCGACGGCCTCCGCTCCCTGCGCGGCCGTCTCCTCGCCGCCCCGGGCCCCGGCGCGGACAGCGACACCGGCCGGGACAGCGCCTACCTCGCGTACACCGACGCCATCAGCGCCGCGTTCGGAGTGCTCGGAGCCCTCACCGGAATCCAGGACGCCGAAACGGGTTCCGGGGCACGGGTCCTGCTCGAACTCGCCAGGGCGGACGAGATGCTGGCCCGCGAGGACGTCCTCCTCACCGTGGCCTCCCGGACCGGAATGCTCGACGGGCGGGCGCTGCTCCGGTTCACCGGAGCCGTCGAGGCGCGGCGGTCCTTCACGGAGACGGCCTCCGCCGATCTCCCCGCAGCCGGACACGATGCCTGGCAGGACCTCGCCGCGGACAGCACGTACCGCGCCGTCGAGAGCGCCGAGGACGCGGTACTCGCCGCACGGCCCGGTGCCCCGGCCGCCCGCGCGGTCCCTGCCGATGCCTGGGCTCTGGCGGGCGGCCCCGTGCTCACGCGGATGCGCGCTGTCGAGGCCGCCGCGGCGGACCGGCCGACGGGCCCTTCGGATCCGCTGACGAGAGGACTGACGAGTCCCGACGGGGCAGCGGTCCTGTTCGGGTTCGCCGCCGTGGCCGCCGCGCTCGTCATCTCCGTACGCATCGGGAGCGGCCTCGTCGTGGAGCTGGTGAGCCTGCGCGACAGCGCCCTCGCCCTCGCCCGCCGCGAGCTGCCGCGTGCGATGGAACGCCTGCGGGCGGGCGAGAAGATCGACGTGAAGGCCGAATCGCCGCCGCGCAGACCCTCGCAGGACGAGATCGGCCAGGTCGGCGAGGCACTCGACATCGTGCACCGTGCGGCGCTCAGCGCCGCGGTGGAGCGTGCCGAACTCGCCAGCGGCATCGCCGGGGTGTTCGTCAACCTCGCCCGCCGCAGCCAGGTCCTGGTCCACCGCCAGCTGAACCTCCTGGACGGCATGGAAAGGCGGGCCGACGATCCCGGCGAACTGGCCGACCTCTTCCGCCTCGACCACCTGACCACCCGCATGCGCCGGCACGCCGAAAGCCTGATCATCCTGTCCGGCGCCGCCCCCGGACGGGCCTGGCGCAGGCCCGTACCGCTCACCCAGGTGGTCCGGGCGGCGGTCTCGGAGATCGAGGACTACGCCCGGGTGGAGGTGCGCCGCCTCGCCGACGTCTCCGTGACGGGCGCCGCGGTCGCCGACCTCACCCACCTGCTCGCCGAACTCACCGAGAACGCCGCGCAGTTCTCGCCGCCACACACCAAGGTGCGGATCACCGGCGAACCCGTGGGCAACGGCTACGCGATCGAGATCGAGGACCGGGGCCTCGGCATGGGCGGGGAGCTCCTCGCGCAGGCCAACAAGCGCATCGAACAGTCCGAGGCGCTCGACCTGTTCGACAGCGACCGGCTCGGGCTCTTCGTGGTGAGCCGGCTCTCCTCCCGCCACCGGATCAAGGTGGGGCTCCGCACCTCCCCGTACGGCGGCACCACAGCGGTGGTCCTGCTGCCGACCAGGCTGCTCCACGACGACCCGCCGGAGAGCGCGGAGCCGGGCGGCCCGCCTCCGCGGACCGCCATCCCCGCGCCGACCGCCGGGGGCGAGAAGCCCGTGCCGCCGGAGGCTGTCACCGACCGCGAACCCGGGGCCTTCCCGCCACCCGCCGCGGTCCCCGATCCGGTCCCTGATCCGGGGGGAGACACCCGCGGGACGCCCGCTCCGGTCACCGCGCTCCGGCGCCGGCCCCGTACGCCGGCCGCCGGCCGGGCCCCCGAACGCGGCCACCCCCGACCTCCCCTCAAGCAGGCCGCGGCCGAGTCCCCTGAGCGGCCGCCGTCGGCCGACGGCGACGAGGAGCTCCCCCGCCGCGTCCGGCAGGCGCACCTGGTGCCCCAGCTCCGCGAGGGGCAGGCCCGGCCCTCGCGGGAACAGCGGACCCAGGACGTCGGCGGGTCCGTCGAGCGCACGCCCGAACAGGTCCGGGACCGTATGACCGCCTACCGGGACGGATGGCGGCGCGGTGGCGGTGCCGCCCCGGGCCCGGTGGCGGTACCGCCACCGGCGGTGCCCCCCGCGCCCGGCCCGGCGGCCCACCCCATCGACGTAGGAGACCCCGGATGATCGCGAACGTGAGGACGGAATTGAACCACCGCTCGGGCGAACTGGACTGGCTGCTGGACGATCTGGTGAAGAGGGTCGCGGAGGTACGCCACGCCGTCGTCCTCTCCGGCGACGGACTGGCGGTCGGCGCGTCCAGCGTGCTCAGCCGCGAGGACGCCGAACACCTGGCCGCCGTCGCCTCCGGCTTCCACAGCCTGGCCAAGGGCGCCGGCCGTCACTTCGGGGCGGGCGGGGTGCGCCAGACGATGGTGGAGATGGACGACGGCTTCCTGTTCGTCGTGGCGGCAGGGGAAGGATCCTGCCTGGCGGTGCTGAGCGACGCAGTCGCGGACATCGGCCTGGTCGCGTACGAGATGGCACGCCTCGTCAAGCGGGTCGGCGAGCACCTGAGGTCACCGGCACGGCTCGCTCAGCCCCCCGCAGCGGGCTGAGGGGCGGGAGGAAGACGGTGCGCATGTCCGACGACACCGAAGCGGCCTACGGCGGCCGGGGCCTGTACGGGTTGCACGACCCCTACCGGGACCGGGAGATGGGCACCGGCGCGGACGCCCTGCGCGGAAGTCAGTGGTACGACGCGGACGCGGGGCCGCTGGTACGTCCGTACGCCGTCACCGGGGGGCGTACGGAACCCGGCCCGAGCGGGGTGCGGTTCGACCTCATCGCTCTGGTCGCCGTCGACGACGCGTCCGACCGCGACGCCGAGACGATGCTCGGTCCGGAGCACCGGGCGCTGCTCGCCCTGTGCCAGGACGAGACCCAGTCGGTCGCGGAGCTCGCCGCCGACGCCGATCTGGCGGTGGGCGTGGTGCGGGTGCTCCTGGGCGACCTGCTGGAGGGCGGCCACGTGACGGTCAGCCGGCCCGTCCCGCCGGCGCAGTTGCCCGACGCGCGCATCCTGCGCGAGGTCATCGACGGACTGCGGGCCCTCTGACGGAGGCCCGGGCAGGGGTGAGGGGGTCCGGATCACGGAAGCCCGTCCCCTTCGGGCCGCGCCACCGGGGAGTTCACGACTCTCCGGTGGCCGTTCAGCGGAAGCTGTTCACTTCCGTGTCCGGCGCACCTGGGCGAGTTCGTCGTTCATCGCTTCGAGGAAACGGGCCACCGTGCGCAGCTCCGCCGTGTCGAACTGGTCCCGCGCCGCCCGGGTACTCTCGGCCAGTGGCCGGAAGAAGTCGCGGGCCACCGCCATCGCTGCCGCCGCGTAGTGGAGATGCACCACTCTGCGGTCGCCGCTGTCCCGGACGCGCCGGATGTGACCGGTCCGTTCCAGCCGGTCGAGGCAGGCCGTCACCGCGCCCGAGGTCAGGTTCAGCTGCTCCCGCAGCCGCCCCGGTGTCATGGCGGTGCCGGGCTCTTGCTGGTCCGCGTCGAGGATCGCGATGAGCGCCTGCACATCCGTGGGATGGAGGTCCTGCTCATGGGCGAATTCGTGTGCGATGCGGTTGAACTCGCTGTTCATCCGCCGCAGCAGCACCGCGAAAGTCTGGAGCCCGGCCGAGTCGTCGTCCGTGCCGTGGTCAGGGCCGCCCTCTGTGCTGCGCATGTGTCCAGGGTAATATCTCTCGATGATTGAGATAGTTGATCGTTGAGAGATGTGTCCGGCGCGTGTCGGGCCGTCATACGCGGCGCGATCCGGGGAACGTGTCCCGCCTCTCGGCGCCGCCGTGTCGCACCACACTCTCCTCGTACCTCCGTCTCTCTCCGCACCGCCTCGTACCTCCGCAACAGCGCCTCGACGCGAGCCCTGCCGCCTCGAAGCGAAAACCTCGCAACCATGTCCGGTCGTTACGAACACGTCGACTCCAGGGGAAGCAATGACGTCCGCATCACGGCACCGCACCCTCCGATGGCTGGTGCCCGCAGTACTCGTACTCGTCTGGCTCGGCATCGGGGGAGTGTTCGGCCCCTTCGCCGGGAAGCTCGGCGAGGTCTCCACCAACGACCAGGCCGCTTTCCTGCCGCGCAGCGCCGAGTCGACCGAGGTCGCCGAGGAGCAGAAGGCGTTCCAGAAGTCCGGCACCATGCCCGCCATCGTCGTCTGGACCGGCGCCGACGGCGCGCTCCCGGACGGCGCGGCCGACGCCGCCACCCGCGCGCTCTCCTCGCTCCGGGGCACGCCCGGTGTCGAGGGAACCCCCACCCCCGCGCTCCCCTCCGAGGACGGCCGGGCGCTCGAAGGCATCGTCCAGCTCGAATCAGGCCTCGGTGACGCCCTGCCCGGCACGCTCGACCGGGTGCGCGACGCGGCCCGGTCCGTGTCCGGCACCACGGTGGGCATCGCCGGGCCCGCGGCGGCCCAGGCAGACCTCAAGGACGCCTTCGGGGGCATCGACGGCCTGCTCCTCGGCGTGGCCCTCGTGGCCGTCCTCGTCATCCTGCTGCTGGTCTACCGCAGCCTCCTGCTGCCCTTCCTGATCATCCTCAGCGCCGTCTTCGCCCTCGGGCTCGCCTGCGCGATCGTGTACGTGCTCGCCGACCACGGCGTCGTACGCGTCGACGGCCAGGTGCAGGGCATCCTCTCGATCCTCGTCATCGGCGCGGCCACCGACTACGCGCTGCTGCTCACCGCCCGGTTCAGGGAGGAACTCACCCGGGGCGTGGACCGGGCGGCAGCCGCGCTCGCCGCCCTACGGCGGTCGGCGGGGGCCATCACGGCGAGCGCGGCGACCGTCGCTCTCGGGCTGCTCGCGCTGCTGCTCAGCGATCTGACGAACAACCGGGCGCTGGGACCGGTCGGCGCCATCGGGATCGTCTGCGCCGTGCTCTCCACCCTGACGTTCCTGCCGGCGGTCCTGGTACTCACCGGCCGCGCCGCCTACTGGCCGGCCAAGCCCCGTCCCGCGGACGCGGCCACCGGCGGACACGGTATCTGGCGGCGCGTCGCCTCCTTCGTGGACCGCGCCCCCCGCAAGGTCTGGGCCGGTACCCTGCTCCTCCTGGTGGTGTGCGCCGTCTTCGCGCCCACCCTGAAGTCGCAGGGTGTGCCGCTGGACGAGACCTTCGTCAACGACGCGCCGTCCGTCTCCGCCCAGGCCACGCTCAGCGAGCACTTCCCCGGCGGGTCCGGGAACCCCGCCGTGATCATCGCCCGGGCCGACCGTACCGACGAGGTCGTCGCCGCCGCCGGGAAGACCGAGGGGATCGCGTCCGTCACCCCCGTCACCGAGTCCGGGCGCCCCGGCGACGGTGCCCCGATGGTCGTCGACGGACGGGTACGGATCGACGCCACGCTGAAGGCCGAGGCCGACAGCGACGCCGCCAACGCGACGGTGAAGGGGCTGCGCGAGGCGGTCCACGCCGTTCCCGGCGCACAAGCCGCCGTCGGCGGGTACTCCGCGCAGCGGCTCGACACCCAGACCACGGCCGCCGAGGACCGCGCGCTCATCGTCCCGGTGGTGCTCGCGATCATCCTGGTCATCCTGATGGCGCTGCTCCGCTCGGTCCTGTTGCCCGTGCTCCTGGTCGCCACCGTCGGGCTCAACTACCTCGCCACCCTGGGCGTCTCCGCACTGGTCTTCCAGCACGTGTTCGGCTTCAGCGGCACGGACGCCTCGGTTCCGCTGTACGGATTCGTCTTCCTCGTCGCCCTCGGCGTGGACTACAACATCTTCCTGATGTCCCGGGTGCGGGAGGAGTCCCTGTTGCACGGCACCCGCGAGGGGGTGCTGCGTGGCCTGATCACCACGGGTGGAGTCATCACCTCGGCGGGCGTGGTGCTGGCCGCGACCTTTGCGGCGCTCCTCGTCATCCCGCTGGCCTTCCTGGTGCAGATCGCCTTCATCGTCGCGTTCGGCGTTCTGCTCGACACCCTGGTGGTGCGGTCGCTGCTGGTGCCCGCGCTGGTGCTGGACATCGGCCCGGTGTCGTGGTGGCCCGACAGGCGCATGACGACGGGGCGGCGTGAGAGGGAGGTGGAGCGCGAGGATACGCGCTCCTGAGTCCCAGGACCGGGCCGTTCGCATTGGTACGAACCAATCTGGCCGGAAGGGATCATCATGCCCGGGCCCACCTGCTCGATTGATGTCGCCATACGCGCATCCTGTGACCACCTTCCGGCCGCAACGATCAAATTGCGTTTGCCCGCCTCGGCCGGCCGACCGGCTTGTCATGCTGCTCTCGACCTGACCGGCACATGTGCCGGGACATACTCGACCGAGTCCGAAGGGGTGCGCCCGATCCGCGTGGGCGCCCCCGGCAGCTCATGGGTGGGAGAAGTGATCGATGTCCTCCGAGCACGCAGGCGGTGCAGTCCGTGAAGACGGTGACGGGGTGGGCGCGGACGGGGTGAACGCGGACGGAGACGCGGCGTCGGGGGAGGCCGGTGGCGAGAACACCGAGAACACCGAGAACACGGCTCTCGCCCTGAAGATCCTGGTCGCCGGAGGGTTCGGTGTCGGAAAGACCACCCTGGTCGGTGCCGTCAGCGAGATCCGCCCGCTGCGCACCGAGGAGTTGCTCAGCGAGGCCGGGCAGACCGTCGACGACACCGGAGGCGTGGAGCGCAAGACCACGACCACGGTCGCGATGGACTTCGGCAGGATCACCATCCGCTCCGGGCTCTCCCTCTACCTGTTCGGGACGCCGGGACAGGACCGCTTCTGGTTCCTGTGGGACGAACTGTCGCAGGGAGCGCTCGGCGCCGTCGTGCTCGCCGACACCCGGCGGCTGGAGGACTGCTTTCCCGCCGTCGACTACTTCGAGCACCGGCGTATCCCGTTCGTCGTCGCCGTCAACTGCTTCTCCGGAGCCCGCTCCTACGGCGAACAGGACGTGTCGCTCGCCCTCGACCTGGACCCCGGGACGCCGGTCGTCCTGTGCGACGCGCGGGACCGCGCCTCCGGCAAGGAGGTACTGATCAGGATGGTCGAGTACGCCGGGCGGATGCACACCGCCCGGCTGCTCGACTCCGTGGGTCAGTAGGCCCGTTCGCGGGTCCGTCCCCAGGCACGATCGCAGTCCGCTCGCAGGCCCGGGAGCAGTGCCGACCGGTGCCGCGAGGGTCCTCAGTCGGCGATGTCGGCCATCGAGACCACCTTCTCGATCCGGACCCGTACGAGCATTTCGCCCGGGACCGCGTTGCGGCGGCCGTACTCCGCCGCGGCGTCCGCTCCCATGTACCGGGCGGCGATCCGGGTCGCCCAGGTCAGCAGATCCTCGGGGTCCTCGCTGAGCCCGGCCCGCCCCTGGACGACGGCGAACGAGAACGGCGGCCGGTCGTCGTCCACGCACAACGCCACCCGGCCGTCCCGCGCGAGGTTGCGTCCCTTCACCGTCTCCTTGCCGGTGTTGAAGACCAGGTCCTTTCCGTCCAGCAGGAACCAGACGGGCGCGACGTGGGGACTCCCGTCGGCCCGCACGGTGGACAGCTTGCCGGTGCGGGTCCCCGCCGAGAGGAACGCCCGCCACTCTTCCTCAGTCATGTGGTGTGCCATGGGCCCATCCTGCGCTGCCGGCCCGCGAGTGGCGCGAAGCGACGCCCCGTAACCCATGCGCCGCTTGCCCGCAGGGGAGGTGTGCGCAAGGCTTACGCGCGACGAGGGGTACGGGGCAGTGCAACGGGGAGGGTACGCATGGCGTTGGACCGGGGACTCGACTGGCTTCTCGACGATCTCACCAGCAGGGTGGAGCACATACAGCACGCCTTGGTGCTCTCGAACGACGGACTGGTGACAGGAGCCAGCACGGGACTCGTCCGGGAGGACGCGGAGCACCTGGCGGCGGTCTCCTCCGGGCTGCACAGCCTGGCACGCGGCTCGGGGAGACACTTCAAGGCGGGCAGAGCACGGCAGACGATGGTGGAGTTCGACGAGGCGCTGCTGTTCGTCACCGCTGCCGGGGACGGAAGCTGCCTCTGCGTCCTCACCGCTGCGGAAGCCGACGTCGGTCACGTGGCCTACGAAATGACCCTGCTGGTCAACCGGGTCGGTGAACACCTCGGCGTGGCCGTCCGGCAGGAAGACACCTACCCCTTCTGAACAGCCGTCGGCGCGCCGCCCGTGCACCGGGACGTCGGCCCGGCCCGGCGCGGGGAACCGGCAACGGTTCACCTGCGGTCGGACACGTGCTCCACGTGTGCCGCGAGCAGCCCGGCGGTCCCTCGCGACCGAGCGCTTCGAGCCAATTTCGCTCCCGCCCCCGTTGGAGGGTGAACACCCCACGAG
>NZ_JBHWZJ010000064.1:0-25380 GCF_042728415.1 Streptomyces sp. NPDC060198
CCCCCGCACACGGCGCATACCGGGGGGCGGGCCGTCGCCGTGCGGCGGGCCTTCACGCCGCCGGGGGCCACGAGCCGTGAATGGTTCCCAACACGCGTCGTTACAGTGAAGAACATGAGTTCCTCCCACCCTTTCGACAGGTCCCACACCGATGACCTGATGTCCTTCCTCGCCGCCAGCCCGTCGCCGTACCACGCCGTGGCCAACACCGCCGCCCTTCTGGAGGAGGCAGGGTTCCGGCAGGTCGAGGAGACCGCGGCCTGGGACGCGACGAGCGGCGGGAAGTACGTCCTGCGCGGCGGCGCCATCATCGCCTGGTACGTCCCCGAAGGCGCTTCCCCCCACACCCCGTTCCGTATCGTCGGCGCCCACACCGACTCCCCCAACCTGCGGGTCAAGCCGCTGCCCGACACCGGCGCGCACGGCTGGCGCCAGGTCGCCGTGGAGATCTACGGCGGGACCCTGCTCAACACCTGGCTCGACCGCGACCTCGGCATCGCGGGCCGGCTCAGCCTGCGCGACGGCACCGACGTACTGGCCTGCGTCGACCGCCCGCTGATGCGCGTACCCCAGCTGGCCGTCCACCTGGACCGCTCGGCCAACACCGACGGACTCAAGCTCGACCGCCAGAAGCACATGCAGCCGATCTGGGGCCTCGGCCGGGTGGAAGAGGGCGACCTCATCCGGTTCGTCGCCGAAGAGGCGGGCGTCGACCCCGAGGACGTGACCGGCTGGGACCTGATGGCCCACGCCGTCGAGAAGCCCGCCTACCTGGGCCGCGACCAGGAGCTGATGGCCGGCCCCCGGATGGACAACCTGCTCTCCGTGCACGCGGGCGCCACCGCGCTGGCCGCCGTCGCCCGGCGGCACGCCTCCGAGGGCGCCGGACTCCCGTACATCCCGGTGCTCGCCGCCTTCGACCACGAGGAGAACGGCTCGCAGTCCGACACCGGCGCCGACGGCCCGCTGCTCGGCACCGTCATGGAGCGCTCGGTGTACGCCCGGGGCGGCGGCTACGAGGACCGGGCCCGCGCCTTCGCCGGGACCGTCTGCGTCTCCTCCGACACCGGCCACGCGATCCACCCCAACTACGGGGAGCGCCACGACCCGACGCACCACCCCGTCGTCAACGGCGGCCCGATGCTGAAGGTCAACGTCAACATGCGGTACGCGACGGACGGCAACGGCCGGGCCGTGTTCGCCGCCGCCTGCGAGCGGGCGGGCGTGCCGATGCAGACCTTCGTCTCCAACAACTCGATGCCGTGCGGCACCACGATCGGCCCGATCACCGCCGCCCGCCACGGAATCCAGACCGTCGACATCGGCGCGGCGATCCTGTCGATGCACAGCGCCCGCGAACTCTGCGGCTCCGACGATCCGTTCCTGCTGGCCAACGCCCTGACCGAGTTCCTGGCAGGCTGACGTCACGTCACCCGCCTTCTTGGAAGACATGGTTGACGCCGGGCCGGGTACGCGCTCCGTACACCGGCCCGGAGTCACCGGGCCGTCGAGGAGGCGGGAATCATGGGACTCGGAGGATGCATTCTCCTGATCGGTGCCGGAGCGATTCTGGCGTTCGCCACCGACTGGCAGATCGACACCGTCAACGTCGACCTGGTCGGCTGGATCATGATGCTCGTCGGCCTCGTGGGCGTCTTCGCCTACATGAGCATCGCGCGGCGCCGTCGCATGATCGTGCCGCCCACCACGACGGTCGTCCCCAGCGCGGAGGACGAGAAGCGCTACCTGTGACGGCCCGCCGGGCGCCCACAACGGCGCCCGGCGCACCGCACGGAACCGCCCGTAGGCTTCCGGGCGCAGGGGAGACGGCCGCGGGCCGCCCGGCGGGGGCCCGATATCCTGGGCCCCGGTCCGGGCTCCCGCCCCGGGTGGGTTCGGCCCGGAAGGAAAGCCGCTCGTGGAGTTCCGGCTGCTCGGTACGGTCTCCGTCGACACCCGCACCGGGCCACTGCCGCTCGGCCCCGCGAAGCGCCGCAGCCTTCTCGCAGCCCTGCTGCTCTGCGCCAACACACCCGTCTCCGTCGCCCGGCTGACGGAGTCCCTGTGGGAGGACACGCCTCCACCGCGTGCCCGCGGCGTCATCCAGGGCCACGTGTCCCGCCTCCGCGCCCTGCTCGTGGGCGCGGAGGCGGAGGCGTACGGGGTGGAACTGCTCACCCTCGGCGACGCCTACCTCCTGCGCGTCCCCGAGACCCTGCTGGACTCGCAGCGGTTCGAGGAGCTGCTGATGCTGGCCCGGCAGCAGCGCAGCGCCACCGACGCCGTCCTCATGTTCCGGGACGCGCTCTCCCTGTGGCAGGGGCCCGCGCTCAGCGGAGTGTTCGCCGGTCCTCCGCTCCAGGTCGCGGCGCACACCCTGGAGGAGACACGACTGGCGACGGTGGAGGAACTCGCCCGCGCCCACGGAACGCTCGGTGAGCACCACCGGGCCGCCGCCGTCCTGCGTACGGAGGCTTCCGCGCACCCGCTGCGGGAGTCCCTGGCGGCGGCCCTGATCCTGGCGCTGTACCGGGCGGGCCGCCAGTCGGAGGCCCTGGACTGGTTCCACCGCACGAGGCGGCTGCTCGCCGACGAACTCGGCATCGACCCGGGCCGCGAACTGGCCGACGCCTACGCGCTGATCCTGCGCGGCGATCCCGTACCCGGCGTCGCCCCGGGCGGCCCCGGGGCGGCCGGAAGCACCTCCACGGAACCGGGCAGCCCCGAAGGACCGGGCACCGGAGCGGCCGCAACCGCGATACCCGTACCGGCCGCCGCGCCGCGCGCCACCGGCCGGCAGCCCGCCGACGCCCACCCCGCCGCACCGCACCCGGCCGATCTGCTGCCGCGCGCACCCCGCGGCTTCCACGGGCGCACGGCCGAACTGGCCGCGCTCACCCGGGCCGCCGCGGGTGAGGCTCCGGTGTGCCTGGTCACCGGGCCCGCCGGGGTGGGCAAGACCTCGCTGGCCCTCCAGTGGGCCCGCCACAACCCCTCCGCCTTCCCGGACGGGCGGCTCTTCGCCGATCTGCGGGGGTTCAGCGAAACGGGCGAGGCCCGGCCCGGCGACGTCCTGCGCGAGTTCCTGCTCGCCCTCGGCGTCCCACCGCGCAGCGTCCCGGAGTCGGTCCACGCCGCGGCGGCCCTCTTCCGCTCCCTGACCGACCGCCGCCGGCTGCTCGTGGTCCTCGACAACGCCCGCGACTCCGCCGGCGTCCGTGCCCTGCTCCCCGGCGGCGCCGACTGCGTCACCGTCGTCACCAGCCGCAACCGGCTGGAAGGACTCATCGCCTCCGACGCGGCCAGGCCCGTTCCCCTCGACACCCTTCAGCCGAGGGACGGCACCGCACTGCTCGCCGGGGTGCTCGGCGAGGAGCGGGTCCACGCCGAACCCGTCGCGGCCCGCCGCGTCGCCGAGCTCTGCGGAGGTCTTCCGCTCGCTCTGCGGGTCACGGCCGCCCGGCTGGCCGGACGCCCGCACCGGACACTGGCCGGGCTGGCCGACGAACTGGCCGACGAACACGGCCGGCTGGCCTGCCTCGACGTGGACGACGTCGGTGTCTCGGCCGCCCTGCGGCTGACCGTGCAGCAGCTTCCGCCGGACGCCGCACACCTCCTGGCCCGGCTGGGCCACCATCCGGGCAGCCACGTCGACCCGTACACCTGCGCGGCCCTCGCGGGCACCGGCCCCCAGGCCGCCGCGATCGCCCTGGAACGCCTCGGCTCCGCCCACCTCGTCACCGAGGCCGCCCCGGACCACTGGGTGCTGCACGACCTCGTGCGGCTGTACGCCCGCGGCCTGGACCCGGCGTCCGGACCCGAGGCGCTGATCGTCGTCCTCGACCACTGCGTCGCCACCGCCCTCGCCGCCTCCGACGCCGCGGAGCCCGGCGGCGAACCCTGCTTCGTCCTGCCGGAGGACCACCGCCCCTCCGCCGTACGGGACTTCGCCGACCGGGCCGCGGCGATGCGCTGGCTGGCAGCCGAACGGGGCGACCTGGCCCGGGCGGCCGTCGCCGCCCGGAAGGCGGGCCTGCACGACCGGGCCTGGCGCATCATCCTCCTCCAGTGGCCGCAGGTGGTGTGGCGGGTACGGGACAGCTGGGCCCCCCTGCTGGAACTGGCCCTCGACTCCGCGCGCGAGGTGAAGGACCCGTACGCCGAGTCGAGGGTGCTCAACCTCCTGGGGTGGGTCCTGACGGAGGAGGGCAGGACCGCCGAGGCCGCCGCACTCCTGGAACGGTCTCCGGGCCTCGCGCGCCGGGCGGGTGACCGGCTCGGCGAGGCGACGGCCCTGATCAACCTGGCGGCCGTGCAGGCCGAGCAGGGCGATCTGGACATGGCGCTGGAAGGCTGCGGGCGCGCGGTCGCCCTGGCACGCGACGAACCCGACCGGCACACGGAGCTGCTCGCCCTCCAGCACCTGGCCCGGCTCCAGCTCACCGCCCACCGCCCCGCCGACGCACTCGAATCCACGCGCGCGGCCCTGGAACCGGGCCCCGGCCCCGACGAGGCCGCCCGCCGCACCCTGCTGCTGACCATCGCCGGTGAGGCCCGGCTGGCGCTCGGCGAGGAGGACGAGGGAATCCGGCTGCTGGACCGGGCGGCCGAGGAGGCGGAACGCGCCGACTACGACGAGGGAGCGGTACGCGCGCTGGAGGTCCTGCTGCGCGTCTCGGCGCGGGCGGACTACCGGACCCGTCACTGGCTGGCACTGAGCAGGCTCACCGACGAGAACTGAGCCGGCCCGCAGCCCGGTGGGACGTCCCGAAGGGGCCTGACGCCCACGGCCGACGGGCGTCAGCGGGACGTCAGCGGGACGCAAGCGGAACGTGAGCGACAGCACCCAGACTCATGGATGTCAGCAGCTCACAGGCGTGACGGCCCGACCGGCCCGCCGCCTCTCACCGCTTCCGGGGGAACCTCCATGCGTACGCCCGCCTTCCGCACCCGTGCCACCGTCATCGCCGCAGCGGCCACCGCCGCGCTCTCCCTGACCCTCACCGCCTGCGACGAGACCGACTCCGCCACCGAATCCGCCGGTACGCAGGCCGCCGGTACGGCGCTGAACGGATCGGCGGCGCCCACCACCCCGGCGGGCTCCGCAGAGGACTCGGGCTCCGGGCAGGACTCGGGCTCCGGGCAGAACGCGGGTGACACGAAGGGCACCGGCGCGACCGGGGGCGGCTCGACGGCCGGGGGCGGCGGGACGGATGCCTCCGCCGCCACCCCCGCCTGCACCGCCAAGGGCCTCACGATCAGCGCCGAGATGCAGGACGGCCCGCCCTACACCCACATCGTGCTGACCGCGGAGAACACCTCGGGCCACAGCTGCCTGATGCCGGGCTTCCCCGAGATCCGGTTCCTGGAGAACGCGCTCGGGGCCACGCCCGCGGTCGCCAAGAGCAAGCCCGCCGACGCCGTCGTGCTCACCGCCGGTGCCCCCGCGTACGCGGTGGTACGGCTGTCGAACGGCGGGACGGACGACAACGTCAGGACCGCCAAGGACTTCACCATCACCTTCCCGGGCGGCGCCGGCATGGCCACCGTGAAGGCCCCGAACTCCGGGGGTCTCTCCGTCGACCCGACGAAGTGGGCGACCGGCTACTGGACGCCCGAACTGCGCAACGGCGCCGACGAGTTCTGAGAGCCTGCCGGGCGGTCTCCGGCCGGGGGGGGCGTCCCCCGGCCGCGCGCCAGGCAGGCTCCCCGGGCTCAGCCTTGCTCGTCCATCCCGGCCAGCACCAGCGGCAGCCGGGCCACGCCCTCCGCCGTCACCACGACCGGCACGCCCCAGTCCTGCTGGTGGACGTGGCAGGCCGGGTACTCGTTCGCCGGGTCGTCGTCGCAGGACGCCGCCATCGCCGAGACGTGCAGGATGCCCTCGGTGATCCCGTCCGCGAGGACCAGGTCGCGGAAGAGGTCCGTACTTGCGCCCGCGCCCTCGGCCAGCAGCTCCGGCGGGGTCGAGGAGACCAGCAGCCGAGTGGAGGGGCCGTACCGCAGGTCGAGCTTCTGACCGGCCGGCGCCTGGAAGACCACGTCCAGCCGGAGGTTCCCGGCGGCGACCTCAGTGGCCGCGCGCTGGGTGCGGTGCGCGCCGCCGTCGACCCGCAGGGCCTCCTCGGGCAGCCGCAGCCGGGTCAGCCGGTGCCCCGCCGACTCCACGACCACCAGGTCGCCGTCGACCAGCACGGCGTCGCTCGGCTCTCGCAGATCGGTGGCGAGCGTGGTCACCTCGCCGCTCGCCGGGTCGAAGCGCCGCAGCGCGTTGTTGTAGGTGTCCGAGACCGCCACCGAACCGTCCGGCAGCGCGGTGACGCCCAGCGGGTGCTGGAACAGCGCCTGGTCGGCGGCCCCGTCACGGTGCCCGAAGTCGAAGAGACCGGTGCCCACGGCCGTGGTCACCACGCCCTCGCGGTCCACGAAGCGCAGCGCCGAGGTCTCGGAGTCGGCGATCCACAGCCGCTCCCCGTCGGTGGAGACCGCGAGCCCGGAGGGCTGCGCGAACCACGCCTCGGCGGCCGGGCCGTCGACGAGGCCCTCGTTGGTGGTGCCCGCCGCGACCTCGACGGTCCCCGCCCCGGGGTCGTACGTCCACAGCTGGTGCACGCCCGCCATGGCGATCCAGAGGCGGTCGCCGAACCAGGCGACGTCCCACGGCGAGGAGAGGTCGACCTCGTGCGCCGGTCCGGAGGTCGCGGAGCCCTGCCACCACTGGTTGCCGGTACCGGCGAGCGTCACCGTGCGGCCGGTGGTGAGGTCCAGGGCACGCAGCGCGTGGTTGACGGTGTCCGCGACGGCGATCCGGCCGTCCGGCAGCACGGTGAGGCCCTGCGGCTCGCTGAACCGCACCTCGTCCCGGCCGCCGTCGGTGAAGCCGCGCTCGCCGGTGCCGTAGTGGCCGCGTACGGTCTCGCCGTCCGCCTCCAGCTCGACCAGACGGTGCCGGGTGGTGTCCGACACCAGGAAACCGCCGTCCGGCAGCAGCAGCGCCTTGCCGGGGAAGCGCAGGTGGGTCGCGACCGGCTCGGGCGCGACGTACGGGCCGTCGCCGCGCCGCAGGGTGCCCTTCGCCGCGTGCTCGGCCTCCAGCTCGTCCACCAGCTTCGCGATGGCGTGGGCGTGGCCCTCACCGGCGTGCTGGGCGACGACGTACCCCTCGGGGTCGATCACCACGAGCGTCGGCCAGGCGCGGACCGCGTACTGCTTCCACGTCGCGAGCTCGGGGTCGTCCAGCACCGGGTGGTGCACCTCGTACCGCTCCACGGCGTCCACGACTGCTTGGTGCTCCGCCTCGTGCACGAACTTCGGCGAGTGCACGCCGATGATCACCACGGTGTCGCGGTGCTTCTCCTCCAGCTCGCGCAGCTCGTCGAGCACGTGCAGGCAGTTCACGCAGCAGAAGGTCCAGAAGTCGAGGACGACAATGCGTCCTCGCAGGTCAGCAAGGGTGTACTGCTGGCCACCCGTGTTCAGCCAGCCGCCCTTGCCGATGAGCTCGGGGGCGCGGACACGGGCACGGTGGGGCGCGGGGGTGGGCGCCGGGACGGCATCGTTCATGCCTCAAGGGTGCCACTCGCGGCAGCGTCGCCGATCACGGGTGGCGGCGGGTGGCGGCACGGCAGGACGGGCTTCCGGCGGCCTCAGCTGCTGAGGAACACCTTGCACGTCCCCGACCGCTCGACGACCGCCGCGTACACCGTCCACAGCTGAGACCCCTTCGCCCGGACGTAGGCCGGGTCGGCGTCCAAGGGGAACCCCGCCTCCAGAACGTCCGCCTCCACCGCGTCGGGGGTCTTCCTCCCGGCGGAGACGAGCCGGTTCTCCCGGACGAAGGCCGGAACGCCGTCGCAGGGCATCGAGAACTCGACACGGAACGGGTACCCGTCCAGCGCCTTGAGCGCACCGTAGGTGATCTCGTCGGCCCCCTCGGGCAGGCGGACGCCGTAGTCGGACAAGGCTTCGCGCAGGTCGACGTCGGCGGTGTCCGCCGGGGACTCGTACGGAAAGGGCCCGGCGTGCTCGGCGGAGTGCAGGCCCTCCGGATCGCAGGCGGTCAACCCGCCGACGAGAAGTGCCACACCCACCAACAACGCCGGTATCCGCTGGCGGTGGATCACGGTCTCTCCTCAGGGCTGTCGGGGCGTCCGGCAGGCGGCTGTCCCGCGGCACGCGACGGACCGGTGCGGACGCGGCTCCGACGAGGTGCGTCCCGGCCCCTCTTCACGACCTCGACTCCGCGGCACCCGGCCCTGGTTCCCGCCGCATGCGAAGCGGCAGAAGCCGTCGCCGGAGCCGGTGCCGATGTTCATGCCGTGTTCACCCCGCGCTCCCCTCCGGAGCGGATACGCGGTCCGGCCGCCGCGGTGCTCCGGCACCTCGCGCGCCCCCATGCATTCCGTGGCCGCCTCCGGGAACCTGTCCCCCATGAGACTTCTCGTACGCGAGCGACTGTTCGCCATCGGCGACGACTACTGGATCGAGGACACCGAGGGCCGCAAGGTGTTCCTCGTCGACGGCAAGGCCATGCGGGTACGCGACACCTTCGAGCTGAAGGACGCGAACGGGCGGGTCCTCGTGGAGCTGCGGCAGAAGCTGATCAGCATCCGCGACACGATGATCATCGAGCGCGACGGCGAAGAGCTGGCCCGGGTCAAGAAGAAGCATCTCTCGCTGCTGCGGAACAACTACCGCGTGACGATGGCCGACGGCACCGAGCTGGACGTCAGCGGCAAGATCCTGGACCGCGAGTTCGCGATCGACTACGACGGCGAGCTGCTGGCCCAGATCTCCCGGCGCTGGCTCAGCATCCGCGACACGTACGGCATCGACATCGTCCGCGAGGACGCCGACGCCTCGCTGCTGATCGCGGTCGCGATGTGCGTGATCGTGCTGGCGGAGAAGGAGCACGAGAAGGACGAGGACTGAGGGCTGCCGGGGTGCGCCTCGCGGGAGCGGGGCGCCGCCGCGCGCCAGGGGCACCTCGGGGCCGGCGGGACGAGCGGCGTCATCGGAGGTCGTCGGCGGAGACCAGAACCCGGCCGAAGTCGGCACGCGCGCGGTCGAGGACCGAGGGAGCGGGTCCGCCGGTGCGGAGCCACTCGGCCAGATCCGGGGCCTCGACGAGCGTGCGACCGGGAGCGACGGGGGTCACGGTCCACCGCGAAAGGTCCGAGACCTTTGCCAGGTGCTCGTCGGCGAGCAGCTGCATGCAGTGGACGTCGGGGACGAACCGGTCCCACAGGTGCGCTTTCGTGCGGAGCGCGAAGCCGGGGACCTCCGGCCGCAGCGGCGGGAGGGCCCGGGCGCGATCGTCCCAGAGGTATGCGGGGTACCGCGTCGGCGCCACTAACGCGTAGTGCGCGTGCTCCGCTTCGGCGAGGATCGCCGCGCGGGCCCGGTCGGCCCGGGCCTCCGGGGAGGCGGATGCGTCGTGGAACTGATACGTCGCCCGGCCGTACCTGCAAACCTGGACAAAGGCGGCCCGCGAGGCCTGCGCGTCCGCGTGGAGCAGATCGCCGGACGAAGCCACGTGCAGCGCTGAGGCCAGGTGCGCCGCCACGTCACCGGTGGTGTCGAGCTGACTCATCCCGCCGCCGGCAACGTAAGCGTCACCTCCGGCCCCGGCCGCCCAGCGCGCGGCCCGCTCGGCCCAGCCCGCCGCCCCCGCACCGCCCGGCGCGCTCAGCGCGACGTACGCCGTCACCATCGGATCAGCGAGCTGCTTGACCCAGTCCGGCAGGCGGACACCCGTCGCGGCCCGCAGCTCGCCCGACAGCCCGCCCGCCCGCAGTTCACCGCCGAAAGCCTCCAACCACGTGACCAGGGCCTCCTCGCTCGCCAACCCGTCCACCAGCACAGAGACACCCGCGAGGGTCGCCGCCAGCCCCGACCCCCAGACAGAGTCCGGCGCCGCCTCGTTGGCCACCTCGTTGGCCGCCCAGAACCCCTGACGTGCCACATCGACAACCGTCGCCGCACCGCCACCGCCGTCCGGGGCAAACTCCACCTGGACACCGTCAAAACCATTTTCTTCCAACTGCCGCAGAATGCTTCCGAGTTCGATGCGAATGCCGTCACGGTCCGTCATGCAGCCAGGCTATCCACCAGCGCCCTGCGCGAGGGCTGAGTCGAGCCCCCTCCCCGGCCCGCGCAGAAGGAAAGCCGTGGCGGTACGGCAGTGGGTCCGGCATCATCCCCGTGTGATCGTGATGCGAGGCGTGCCGGCGACCCGGCGAGGCCGGCCCGAGGTGCTCGACCGCACCGACTTGGCCTCCTCACCATGACCAGCTTCCTGACTCACCGGGCGCGCGTGCACGATGCCCGCCTGCTCCCCCACCGCCGGCACAGCGCACTGCGGAGCTGCCTCACCGTCTTCGCGCCGTACGGCCTCAGGGCTACGTACCACCACCTCACGCTCAGCGCGGCGATCCCCCGACGACTGGAGGCGGATCCGGACGCCCTGGTGCGGGCAGTGGAGGAACTGCACGAGGCGCGGGTGCTGTGGCTCGCGCGGGCGGACGAGTACGCCGCGCGACGCCGAGCGGAGAAGCGGGCCGGACGACGGGCGGCGCCGGACCCGCGCCCGTGGTGGCTGCGGACCGGGTGGGACGATCCGGACCACGTCTGGCACCAGGACCCGTTCCGCCATCCGTCGCTGCGCCTGCCCGCGTACGTCCGGCGGCGGAACGCGATCCTGGACGGCGCCGAGTTGCCCGGCTGCCCGGCTTGCGGGGACGAAGCGCCGAGGGTGCTGAGCTCGACCGGACACGGCTGGGTCGAGTCGTGCCGTGGGTGCGCGTGGGTGCTGACGCGGTGTCCGTGCGGACAGCGGCACCGGTTCGAGCCGTTCCACCCGGCCGGGTGGAAGGGGATCTGGCAACGGGCGCACATGGGCGACGAGGGCACACCGAACCCGCATTGGCCTGCGAACTGACCAGTCGGATGCGGCACGGCGACCGTTCCGCACGCCGGATCCCGCTCCCTTCACGGGAACCCGCGCGGGCGCGCTCCGGGCGACGATCCCCGCAGGGGCGGGGAGCACCAGTCCGCTCATGACTCAGGCAGATTGGTGTAGGGACCATCCCCGCACGCGCGGGGAGCACTCTTCCTGACCCGGGCCTCTACCCGGCGCCGTTCGTCGTTTCGGCCGACTTCACCCCCGGCCGCTCCACCCCCAGCCGACGGTCCTTCAGCGCCGGGAACTGATCACGGGTCTTGTCCACCTTCGCCGGGTCGAACTCGATGCGCAGGATCTCCTCGTCCGCCCCGGCCTCGCCGAGGATCTCGCCCCAGGGGTCGACCGCGAGGGTGTGGCCCGCCTGGGGGACGTCGGCGTGGGTGCCGGCGGTGCCGACGGCGAGGACGTACGCCTGGTTCTCCACGGCGCGGGCCTGGGCGAGGAGGGTCCAGTGGGCGCGGCGGCGGGCGGGCCAGCCGGCGGGGATGACGAGGGTCTGGGCGCCCGCGTCGACGAGGCCCCGGAAGAGTTCCGGGAAGCGGAGGTCGTAGCAGGTGGCGAGGCCCAGGGTGGTGTCCGGTAGGGGGACCGTGACGAGGTCCTCGCCCGCGCCCATCAGGACCGCTTCGCCCTGGTCGAAGCCGAAGCGGTGGATCTTGCGGTAGGTGGCGACCCGCTCGCCCCGGGGGTCGAAGACGAGGGACGTGTTGTAGAGGGTGCCGTCCTCGGCGCGTTCGACGAACGATCCGGCGTGCAGCCAGACGCCCGCTTCGGCCGCCGCGCGGGACATCACCTCGTGGGTGGGGCCTTCGAGGGGTTCGGCCTCGTCGGCGAACCGGGTGAAGGCGAAGGCGCCGACCGGCCAGAGTTCGGGGAGGACCACCAAGTCGGCCGGATTCGTACCTGACGCCTCGCCGACCACGAGCGAAGCCACCCTCGCTCTGCGGTGATTGACGGGTTCGTCCGGGTTTACCGCGATCTGGATGAGAGAGGCGCGCACAGTACCACCGTCCTGGCATTCGAGCCGTCAACACCGGCCTACGATCGTCACACGAAAGCACTGCCGGGGTGCCTGCTCGCAGCGTAACTTGGAACTTTCCGAAGGAACGAACCTCCCACGCAGCTCGCAGACAGTGCCGTCAGTGCCAGCCCGCCCGCCCGCACTCCCTGCTCTCCAGCCCATGCTCCGAAGAACCGCACGAGGGGTCCCGTGACCGTCCATCCCAGCCTCCAGACCTACGCCGACGCCTGGACCCACTCCATCGAGGCGATAACGGAGCTGGTGCTGCCGCTCGCCGAGGGGGACTGGAACCGCCGTACACCGTGCCCCGCCTGGTCGGTGCGTGACATCGTGTCGCACATCATCGGCATGGAGTGCGAGCAGCTCGGCGACCCACGGCCGATCCACACGCTGCCGCGCGACCTCTACCACGTGCAGAGCGACATGGCGCGGTACATGGAGATGCAGGTCGACGTGCGGCGCCACCACACTTCGCCCGAGATGACCTCGGAGCTGGAGTACACGATCATCCGCCGTTCCCGGCAGCTGCGGAACGAGTCGCGCGCCCCCGAGACGAAGGTCCGGGCACCCCTGGGTGCCGAGCAGACCCTCGAAGTGGCCCTGCACATGCGGGCCTTCGACGTGTGGGTGCACGAGCAGGACCTGCGCGTGGCACTCGGGCAGCCCGGCAACCTCGACTCCCCGGGCGCCCACATCGTCCGCGACACCCTGCTCGAAGCGCTGCCGAAGGTCGTCGCCAAGGACGCGGGCGCCCCGCCGAACTCGGCCGTGGTGCTCGACGTGCAGGGGCCGCTGGAGTTCCTTCGTACGATCCGGGTGGACGCGGAGGGCCGCGGTTCGATCGACGGGTCGCCGTCGCTGGGTCCCGCCGTGACGCTGGCGATGGACTGGGAGACGTTCTACCGGCTGGCCTGCGGGCGGGTGCGGGCGTCGAGCGTCGCGGACCGGGTCAAGGTCGAGGGTGACGAGGACCTGGCGGCGGCCATCCTGCACCGTTTCGCCGTGACCCCGTAGTCACGCGGCCGCAGAGGTACGCACGACGGGCCGTCAGCGGACCAGGGGCAGGAAGACCGTGTCGACGATCTCTTCGAGCACGTCGTCGGGCACCGGGGCGAAGGTCGTGAGGAGTTCGTGGCGCAGCAGGTCGAAGGGGAGTGACCTGATGCGGTCGGTGAGGAGTTCCGCCCGGACCTCGCCGCGCCGGACGGCGCGGTCGTAGAGCACGTCGACGGCTTCCTTGCGCCCGCTGGTGAGGGGGGCGTCGGGGCTGGTGCCGGTGGCGCGGTGGTAGTCGGCGAGCTGCACGCTCATGACGGTGACGAGTTCGATGCGGGTGGCGTTGATCTCGCGCATGAGGGTGAGTACGTCCCCGCGCAGGCTCCCGGTGTCGGGGACGTCGAGGAGGGCCCTCTTCATGACGTGCTGGAGGGTGGCCCGGACGAGGGCGTCGCGGTCGGACCAGCGGCGGTAGAGCACGGGCGGGCTGGTGCCCGCGCGCTGGACGACGGCGTCCATGGTGAACCGGGCGTAGCCGTGGGCGGTGAGTTCTTCCCACGCGGCGTCGAGGAGTGCCTTCTCCAGCGCCGGTCCGCGTCGCCGCTCCGCCATCACGTCTCCCTGGTCCCTGACATTCCACAGCCACTTAGATAGATTTGCCTATCTTATTTCAGAGCCCTACGCTGACTCCGTAAGATAGGACTCTATATCTCAGGCGGTCGTCGGCCTTGCGTACGCACTACGGGAACGGGACCGGGACCGGGACCGCCTCACCGAAGCCCGCACCCGCCTCGAAGAACACCCCCCGTTCCCTGCGCGAGGCGTGGATGGCGCTGGCGGGGCTGTCGGCGGTGTTCCTCTTCGAGATGCTGGACAACTCGGTCCTGAACGTCGCACTGCCCACGATCGGGCGGGAGCTGCACGCGTCGACCACCGGACTCCAGTGGGTGACCGGGGTGTACGCGGTCGTGTTCGGCGGGCTGATGCTGACGTTCGGCGCGGTGGCCGACCGGTTCGGGCGGCGGAGGGTGATGCTCGTCGGGCTGGTGCTGCTGGGCGTCGCGAGCCTGGCGACCGCGCTCGTCACCACCCCGGGGCAGCTGATCGCGGTCCGCGCGGTGACGGGGGTGGCGGCAGCGATGACCACACCGGGTGCGATGGCGCTGGCCTTCCGGCTGTTCGACGAGGACGGCCTGCGGGTCCGGGCGACCACCCTCATCTCCACCGTGGGCCTGGTCGGGCTCGCGGTCGGGCCGACGGCGGGCGGTTTCGTGCTCGCGGTCGCGCCGTGGCAGGTGCTGCTGGTGGTGAACGTACCCGTGGCCGCGCTCGCGTTCCTCGGGATACGACGGGGCATCGCGCCGGACGACCCGGCGGAGCTCCACCGTGATCCGGTGGACGTGGCCGGAGCGGTGCTCGGTACGGCGACGATCGTGGCGGCACTCCTCGCGCCGACGCTCTTCGTGGACCGGGGCACCGGCGACTGGGCGCCCTGGGGGCTCACCGCGGCCGTCCTCGCGGGGGCGGTGCTCTTCGTGCTGCGGGAGCGGTCGGCGCGCCATCCGCTGCTCGATCTCCGCCTGCTCGCGGCCCCGCTGGTGTCGAGCGGTCTGGCGTTCAAGGCGGCGGCCGGGCTGGCGACCGCCGGCCTCGGCTACCTGGTGACGCTGCGGCTCCAGCTCGACTGGGGGTGGTCGCCCGGGCAGGCCGCCCTCGGGATGCTGCCGCAGGTGGTCGTGCTCGTGGCGGGCGGCGCGTTCGTCCGGCCGTTCGTGGAGCGGGCCGGGCTCGAACGGGCCGCGTGGCTCAGCGCCTCGGCGGTCGTCGCCGGGCTCGCCGTGTACGCCCTGCTGGGCGGGTACGGCTACGGCTGGGTCGCGCTCGCCCTCGTGCTGGTGGCCGCCGGGATGCGGGTGTGCGGGGTCGTCGCGGGGGTCAACGTGCTCCGGGGGCTGCCCGAGAGCCGGACCACGATCGGCGCGGCGCTCGTGGACACCGTCTCCGAGGTCGGTTCCGGCGTCGCCGTCGCCGTCTCCGGTACGGTCCTCGCCGCACTGTTCACCGGCACCCTCGCCGCCCCGCACTGGAGCGCGCGGCAGACCGCGCAGTTCCGGGAATCCACCACGGTCGCCGGCCTCGCGCTCACCCTCGTGGCCGGGGCGCTCGTCGGCTGGGGGGTCACCCGCGCCCGACGGGCCACCCGCGGGGGCGGGTGACCCGCACACCGGCACCGGCCGAGGACTCTCACACCGGTACGTGCACCGCTTCGACCCGGCTGATCACGTGGTGCTCGCTCTCGCGCACCGCCGCGCGCTTCCGCAGGCGCAGGATCTGTACGAGCCCGAGCACCTCCAGGAAGAACACCGAGGAGAACGCGACCGTGTAGTCGTCGCCCGTCGCGTCGAGCAGCACGCCGACCAGGAACAGCGTGGTCATGGAGGCGACGAAGCCGCCCATGTTGACGATGCCGGAGGCGGTGCCCTGGCGTTCGGGCGGGTTGGCGGGCCGGCCGAAGTCGAACCCGATCATCGACGCGGGGCCGCAGGCGCCCAGCACCACGCACAACACGATCAGCAGCCACATCGGCGCGTGGCCCGGGTGGAAGATGGTGGCCGCCCAGAGCAGGGCGGTCGCCCCGACCGTGCCGAGGGCGAGCGGAAGGCGGGCCGCGTGGTGGCGGGCGATGACCTGTCCGTAGACGAGGCCCACCGACATGTTGGAGAGCACCACCAGGGTGAGCAGGCTCCCCGCGGTGCCCCGGCTCAGCCCCTGGTCCTCCACGAGGAACGGCAGCCCCCACAGCAGCAGGAACACCATCGCCGGGAACTGCGTGGTGAAGTGCACCCACATCCCGAGCCGCGTGCCGGGCTCCCGCCAGCACGCGGCGATCTGACGGCGTACGTACGCGGCGCCCGCGTGTTCCGCGGGCGGGGGTTCGTGGCCCTCGGGGTGGTCCTTCAGGAACAGCAGCACAGGGACGAGCACCAGCACGCCCGCCACCGTGCTGCCGACGAAGGTGGCCGTCCAGCCGAAGCCGTGCAGGGCGCGGGCGATGAAGAGGGTGGAGACGAGGTTGCCCGCCATCCCGAAGAGCGCGGCGACCTGCCCGATCAGCGGTCCGCGCCGGGCCGGGAACCACCGGTTGCCGAGCCGCAGCACGCTGATGAAGGTCATGGCGTCGCCGCAGCCGAGCAGCGCGCGGGAGGCGAGCGCGGTGCCGTACGACGGGGAGAGCGCGAAGCCGAGCTGGCCCGCGGTGAAGAGGATCGCCCCGAGGGCGAGGACCTTCTTGGTGCCGAGCCGGTCGACCATCAGGCCGACGGGTATCTGCATCCCCGCGTACACCAGCAACTGGAGGATGGAGAAGGTCGACAGGGCGGAGGCGTTGACGTCGAACCGCTCGGCAGCGTCGAGCCCGGCGACCCCCAGGCTCGTACGGAAGATGATCGCGACGAAGTAGACGGCGACGCCGACGCCCCACATCCACACGGCGCGGCGTCCGCCGGGCGGGTCTCCGGGCAGGGAGAGAGTGGGTGCGCCCGCCGAACTCATCGGTCCTCACCCCGCACGAGCACCCTGACCCGGCCGACGTGCTGCCGGACGACCTGCGCGGCCTCGTCGGCATCACCTGATCGAATGGCTTCCAACAACTGTCCGTGCTCGGCGATGTTGGCAGCGATCCTGCCGGGGTGCGCCTCCATCACGGCGACGCCCATCCTCAACTGCCGGTCGCGGAGCTGGTCGTAGAGGCGGGAGAGGATCTGATTGCCGGCGTTGCGCACGATCTCGGCGTGGAAACAGCGGTCGGCGACGGAGACCGCGGCCAGGTCCCCGGCCTCGGCGAGGGTGCGCTGTTCGGCCAGCAGCTCTTCGAGCCGGCCGATCAGCCGGGGCGAGGCGGGCACCGCCTTGCGGGCTGCGAACTCCTCGACCAGCAGGCGGGTTTCGACGACGTCGGCGATCTCCTGCGCGGAGACGGCGAGGACCAGGGCGCCCTTCTTCGGGTAGAGCTTGATCAGCCCTTCCACTTCGAGGCGGAGCAACGCCTCGCGCACCGGGGTCCGGGAGACGCCGACCGCTTCGGCGAGGTCCCCCTCGGTGAGGAGCGTCCCGCCTTCGTAGCGGCGGTCGAGAACCGCCTCCTTGACGTGGGAGTAGACGCGTTCGGCGGCGGGAGGCGGTTTGGGTTCCGCCCGGTGGGCAGCAGGGGATGCGGGAGGTGCGGCAGGCATGCACACAGCATAAATACAACATGGACGCATGAGGGAAACCGTCCGTGATCCGGACACCCCTCCAACCCTCCGGAGCTCTTTCGTACCAGGCGCATCACCCGCCCCGGAGACGGCCGGGCGGCCGACCCCGCGCGCTACGATGCGCAACGCTCCGCACGCCGCTCAAACGCGCCCCCGCGTCCGTACATCCAAGCGGCCGTCTCAGGAGTCTCACCATCAGCGGCTCCCATGCAGCCGCATTCCAAGGGCATTTGGAGCGTTTACCTTGAAATTCCGCATTGCGGGCATTCGTCGCACTTCTGTCGCGGCGACCGTAACCCTGACGGCCGGTGCCGTCATCGCAGGTGGGGCGCTCGCCACCACCGCGCAGGCGGCCACGGTTCCGACGCCCACCGTCGTCGCGCCCGGCGGGTTCGTGATGAACAACGCCACCGCATCGACGCTCTACTCCAAGGGCGCCGACACCCGCCGTGCCACCGGCTCCACCACCAAGATCATGACCGCCAAGGTGGTGCTGGCGCAGAAGAACCTCAACCTGAACAGCACCGTCACGATCCAGAAGGCGTACAGCGACTACATCGTCGCCAAGGGCGCCTCCTCGGCGCACCTGATCGTCGGCGACAAGGTCACCGTGCGTCAGCTGCTGTACGGCCTGATGCTGCCGTCCGGCTGCGACGCGGCGTACGCACTGGCCGACAAGTTCGGCGTCGGTACGACCCGCGCGGCCCGCGTGAAGTCCTTCCTCGGCAAGATGAACGCCGACGCGAAGGCCCTCGGCCTGAAGAACACGCACTTCGACTCGTTCGACGGCATAAGCAATGGCTCGAACTACTCGACGCCGCGCGACCTGACCAAGATCGCCAGCAGCGCCATGAAGAACTCCACCTTCCGCGCCGTCGTCGCCACGAAGTCGACGAAGCAGAAGGTCACCACGAAGAGCGGTGGCTACCGCTACATGTCGTGGACCAACACCAACAAGCTGCTGAGCAGTTACAGCGGCATGATCGGTGTCAAGACCGGCTCCGGCAGCAACGCCAAGTACTGCCTGGTCTTCGCCGCGACCCGCAACGGCAAGACGGTGATCGGCGCCGTCCTGGCCTCCACGTCCGAGACCACCCGGACGAGCGACGTGAAGAAGCTGCTGGACTACGGCTTCAAGAAGTAGTTCCGGCACCCGCACAGGTGCCCTGGAGGGGTCCGGACCGCGCGCGCTCCGCGCACCGGGCCCCTCCGCCTACGCACCGGGCGTGCGGCGCGAAGCGCCGGGCACGGCACTGGGCATCCGGCGCGCGCTGAACCCGTCATCTCGCCGCCACTCGGCGGCCCGGTCCGAAAGGCCCTCTCCACCCGTGACCCCGTTCTCCCGCATACGGCTGCGCACGGCCGCCGCCGTGTCCGTCGCGGCGACCTCCTGCACCCTGCTCTCCGCCATCGGCGCCACCCCGGCGGCAGCCGCCGCGGTGACCTGCAAGACGAACTACTTCACGCGCACCTACTACGCGAACACCACGTTCGCCGGTACGCCGAAGAAGACCGACTGCGACGACGCGATGGACCAGAACTGGGGCAACAACGCACCTCTGTCGGGTCTGCCGAAGGACAACTTCGCCGTCCGCTACTCCGTCACCCGCGACTTCGGTTCCGGCGGCCCCTTCACCCTCAGCGCCTCGGCGCGCGACGGCGTCCGGGTCTACCTCGACGGCGTGCGGAAGATCGACATCTGGAAGAACGGCTCGACCACGGTGTCGAAGTCGGTCAACCTCACCATCCCGTCCGGCAAGCACACCCTGCGCGTCGACTACGTCAACTGGACCGGCGCCGCCAACGTCAAGTTCGGTTACGCGCCCCGCACGTCGAAGACGTACGACAAGGTCAAGCCGCGCACGCCCACCGGCGTGAAGGTCGTCCACGACACCGCCTCCGGCAAGGTGAAGATGACCTACCCGGCGAGCGTGGAGATGGACCTCGCCGGGTACCGGATCTACCGCCGCCTGGCCGGCACCACCACCTACACCCTCGTCGCCTCCGGCACGGCCACCAGTTACACCGGCCTCAACCCCGAGCCCGGCAAGACCTATTACTACGAGGTCCGTGCCGTCGACAAGGCGGGGAACGTCTCCACCGGCTCGGCCGACGTCCCCGTGCTGTCGCCGCTGATGACCACCCCGACCGGCCTCGCCGCGACGGGCACGGACGCCGGCATCACGGTGACCTGGAAGCCGGTGGCGGGCGCGACCCACTACGCCCTGATCCGCACCGGCAACAACACCACCGTCACCAAGAGCGTGACGGGCACCTCCTTCACCGACACGGCCGTCACCCGCTCCACCGTGTGGCAGTACCGGGTCGCAGCCGTGGACGGTGCGGGCCGCACCTCCGCGTACACCGCCGCGAACAACCCGCCGGCCGCCGCGTACCGCCTGGTCGCCGCACCGCACGAGGTGACCGCGAGACCGGCCGTCACCTCGGTCACCCTCACGTGGATCAAAGAGCAGACCGACGGCTCGGTGTACGACTACCACGTCTACCGCTCGAAGAGCCTGCCCCTGGACGCGACGGCGGAACTCGCCCGGTGCACCACCACGTCGAAGCTGCTCGAGGACGGCCGCCGCCAGTACACCTGCACCGACAGTTTCCCGATGGCCGGTACCACGTACCACTACGCGGTGAAGGCGTTCGACAGCAAGTCGAAGGAGTCCGTGGCCTCACCGACCGTCACGACCACCACGCTCACCACCGACACCACGCCCCCCGCACCGGTCACCGGCCTGTCCGCCGAGGCGACCGACTACGGCGTCGAGCTGCGCTGGAAGAACGGTGGCGAGGCCGACATCGCCCGCCAGCGGGTGCTGATCGGCGAGCTGGTCACCGACGAGGAGGAGGGCACCTCGGTCTGCTACGCGGTGTCGTCCGAGTACGTCGGCCCCACGGTGACCTCCTACCGCGACGTCCGGCTGCCCGACGGTGAGGAGCGCTGCTACTTCGTCGACGTGTGGGACACCTCCGGCAACAACAGCATGCGCGACCCGGAGGCCAACCCCGTCGTGACCGTCACCGAGCGGGACCTGACCCCCACGGTCGCGACCCCCGGGGGCTCCCCGGTCACCGTCACCGCCGAGGCCGCGTCCAGCGGCGCGGAGCTCACCTGGCAGCCGGTCACGGACGCCACGGGCTACACGGTCGAGCGCTGGAACCCGGCGACCGGGGCCTACGAGGAGCTCACGGCGGCTCCCTCGCCGTACTCGGGCACCAGCGTCACCGACACGTCCGCCGCATCGGGCACCACGCACTTCTACCGCGTGGCCGCCCTCTACGCCGACGGCACCGCGTCGATCCCCGGCACCGCCCACGTGGTGCTGGCCCCGGCCGCGTGAGCTGACCACCGGACGGTACGGACATCCCGAAGGGCCCCGCGCGGAGGATAGCGCGGGGCCCGAGGGCTTCGGGGGCTCAGTCCGGAGAATTCAGGGGGTCACTCCGCGACCGTGCGGTCCGGGTCGTCCAGAGGGGTGTTCACCCGGAGCCAGCGGTAGCCGTACGGTTCAAGACCGACGTCGATCCGCCCGCCGGCCGCCGCCTTCACCGTCCCGCCGTCGGCGAGGTCGGTGAGGAGACGGCCGCCCCGCAGGCCGGGGACCTCCACGGCCGCGGTGAGCTGCCGGCCGGAGAAGTTGTGCACGGCCAGCACCGCCCCCTCCGGCAGCGAGCTGAGGTGCGCCATCGCACCCGGATCGTCGGTGTCGAGCACCTCGCAGCGGCCCCACGCCAGTTCGGGCGCCTCGCGGTACCGCTCGATCAGGCTCCGCATCCGGGAGAGCGGCGAACCGGGATCACGCATCTGGTCGTGCACGTTGACCCGCTTCGGTCCGAAGGCCCCCTCGACCACCGGATTGGGCAGGGGGCCGTCGTCGGACGAGGTGAAGCCGCCGCCCTTGTCGGGGGTCCACTGCATCGGGGTCCGTACCGCCTGGCGCCCGGGTGCGGCCAGGTTCTCCCCCATCCCGATCTCCTCGCCGTAGAAGAGCACGGGGGTTCCGGGCAGGCTGAGGAGCAGGCTGTAGGCCAGCTCGACGCGGCGGCGGTCGCCGTCGACCATCGGCGGCAGCCTGCGGCGCAGGCCCCGGCCGTACACCTGCATGTCCTCGTCCGGGCCGAAGGCGGCGAAGACCTCGGCACGTTCGTCCTCGTCGAGCTTGTCGAGCGTCAGCTCGTCGTGGTTGCGGACGAAGGTCGCCCAGCGCGCGTCACGGGGCGGCACCGGGCGCTCGCGCAGGGCCGCCGCCAGGGGCCCGGCGTCCTCCCGGGCCATCGAGAGGTACATCCGCTGCATGCCGATGAAGTCGAAGCAGAGGGTCAGTTCGTCGCCCTCCCCGGCCTGCGCGCCGCCGAAGAAGCGGGCGGTGTCGGGGTACGGCAGGTTCACCTCGCCCAGCAGGATCGCTTCACCGTTGCGGCGGCCCAGGAAGGCCCGCAGGTCGGCGAGGTACGCGTGCGGGTCGGGGAGGCCGTCCGCGTCCGGCTGCCCGTCGGTCTCCAGCAGGAAGGGCACCGCGTCCACCCGGAAGCCGGACAGTCCGAGCTCGGTCCAGAAGCCCATGATCCGGGCTATCTCGTCCCGCACGGCGGGGTTGGCGACGTTGAGGTCCGGCTGCTGCTTGTAGAACCGGTGCAGGTAGTACTGCTCGGTCTTCTCGTCGTACTCCCAGACGCTCTTCTCCTCGTCGGGGAAGACGACTCCCTGCGGCCCGTCCTCCGGGGGCGTGTCGCACCAGACGTACCAGTCGCGGTGGGCGGAGTCGCGGCCCGACCGGGCGTCCAGGAACCAGGGGTGGTGGTCCGAGGTGTGGTTGACCACCAGGTCGGCGATGACCCGGATGCCCCGGTCGCGGGCGGTCCGCACGAACTCGGTGAAGTCGCCGAGCGTGCCCAGCCGGGGATCGACACCGTAGAAGTCGGTGATGTCGTAGCCGTCGTCACGCTCCCGGGTCGGATAGAAGGGCATCAGCCAGACGCAGGTGACGCCGAGGCGCACCAGGTGGTCGATCCGCTGGGTCAGCCCGGCGAAGTCACCGGTCCCGTCGCCGTCGCCGTCCTGGTACGTCTCCACGTCCAGGCAGTAGACGACCGCGTTCTTCCACCACACGTCGGAGGTACGGGTCAGCCTCATCGGACACCGCCCGCCACGGCGGGGGCGGGCCGGGTGACGTCGAGGCGCGGCAGCACCTTCTCCCCGAAGGCGTCGATGAAGGCGCTCTGTTCGACGCCCACGTGGTGCAGCATGATCCGGTCGAAGCCCAGGTCGGCGTACTCCTGGAGCCAGGCGGCGTGTTGGCCGAGGTCGGCGGAGACAAGGACGCTCTCGGCGACCCGCTCCGGTGTGACGTGCTCGCTGACGCTGTCGAAGAGCTCCGCCGAGTCGAGGTCCCAGCTCGCGGGCGGCCCGTGCACGTTGGTGCGCCACTGGTCGTGCGCGAGGGCGAGCGCGGTGTCGTGGTCGGGGTCCCAGCTGAGGTGGACCTGGAGGGTCAGGGGGCCCGTTCCGCCCGCCGACCGGTAGGCGTCCACGATCCGCCTCAGGGTCGCGCGCGGGGCGTTGACGGTGATCAGGCCGTCCGCCCAGTCGGCGCACCACCGCGCCGTCTCCTCGCTGCACGCGGCTCCGATCAGCGGCGGCACCGCCTCGGGGAGCGTCCACAGCCGGGCCCGGTCCACGGTCACCAGCCCCTCGTGGCTCACCTCCTCGCCGTGCAGCAGCGCCCGGACGACGTCGACGCACTCCCGCAGCCGGGCGTTGCGTACGTCCTTGCGCGGCCAGCCCTCGCCGGTGATGTGTTCGTTGGACGCCTCGCCGCTGCCCAGCGCGGCCCAGAAACGGCCCGGGTACATCGCCGCCAGGCTGCCGATCGCCTGCGCGACGATCGCGGGGTGGTAGCGCTGCCCCGGGGCGTTGACGACACCGAACGGGATGCTCTCGGTGGCCTGGAGAGCGGCCCCCAGCCAGGACCAGGCGAAGCCCGACTCACCCTGCCGGACGCTCCAGGGCGAGAAGTGGTCCGAGCACATGGCGGCGGTGAAACCGGCCTGCTCGGCGCGGACGACGGCGGCCAACAGGGCGCCCGGAGGAACCTGTTCGTGCGATGCGTGGAATCCGTAGACGGTCATGGGGCGCGAGTACCCGGGGACACCCGGATCATCGGCCCGGCACGACGCCGGCCGCGCCCACCTCGCTCACCGGACGATGCGGTGCACCCGCGCCTCCCAGGGGGCGAGGGTCAGCCGGCCGGGCCCGGTGGGTGCGGACGGGCCGTTGCCGAGGACGAGTTCGGCCCCCTCCCACTCCGGGTACCAGGGCGCGAGGTCTGCGGGCTCCACGGCCACCGTCCCCCCGGTGAAGTTGCCCAGGACCAGCAGCGCCGTGCGGCCGTGGCGGCGGGTGAACGCGTAGATCCGCTCGTCGTCGGGGAGCAGCATGGTGAAGTCGCCGTGCACGACGGCGGGTTCGCGGTGGCGCAGGGCGATGAGACGGCAGTAGTGGTGGTAGACGGAGGCCGGGTCCGCGTACTGGGCCTCGGCGTTGCACTCGGCGTGATCGGGGTTGACCGGGAGCCAGGGGGTCCCCGTGGTGAACCCGGCGTGCGGGGACGCGTCCCACTGCATGGGGGTGCGGGCGTTGTCCCGGCCCATCGCCCGCAGGCCGGGCAGCACGTCCTCGGGCCGCTCTCCCGCCTCCAGCGCCCGCGCGTAGTGGTGCAGCGACTCGATGTCCCGGAAGTCCTCGATGGTGTGGAACGGGGCGTTGGCCATGCCGAGTTCCTCGCCCTGGTAGACGTACGGGGTTCCCCGGTGCAGGTGCAGCACGGTCGCCAGCATCGTCGCGGAACGGGTGCGGTGACGGGGGCTGTCGTCGCCGAACCGGGAGACCACGCGCGGCTGGTCGTGGTTGTTCCAGTACAGGCTGTTCCAGCCGACGTCGGCGAGGCCCTCCTGCCAGCGGCCGAGGGACGCCTTCAGGTCGGTCAGCCGCAGCGGGCGCGGATCGAACTTGCCGTGCCCGTGGTCGAGGCCGACGTGCTCGAACTGGAAGACCATGTCGAGTTCGGCGCGCGCCGGATCGGTGAAGAGCCTCGCCTGCTCGACGGTCACCCCGGGCATCTCGCCGACGCTGAGCAGCCGTCCCGGGTAGCGGCCCATCACCTCGCGGTGCATCTCCTGGAGGTACGTGTGGATGCGCGGGCCGCAGACGTAGTGGGGCGAGCCGTCGCCGAACGGGCCCTCGGGGGAGGGCTCGCCGTCGGGGAGGGCCGGGTCCTTCGAGATGAGGTTGACGACGTCCATCCGGAAACCGTCCACCCCCCGGTCCAGCCACCACCGCATCATGGCGTACACCGCCTGACGCACCTCGGGGTTCTCCCAGTTGAGGTCGGGCTGCCCGGGAGCGAACAGGTGGAGGTAGTACGCCCCGCTCGCCCCGTCGTACGTCCAGGCGGGGCCCGAGAAGAACGAACCCCAGTTGTTCGGCTCCCCGCCCTCACCCTTCGCGGTGCCGCCCCCGCGTTCCTCGGTGCCGCCCCCGCGTTCCTCGGTGCCGTCCTCGTGCCTCCCGGTGCCGTCCTCGCGTTCCTCGCGCGGCGGGCGCCACCAGTACCAGTCCCGCTTGGGGCTGCCGGGGTCGCGCGACTCCTGGAACCACGGGTGGGCGTCCGAGGTGTGGTTCACCACCAGATCCATGATCAGTCTCATGCCCCGCCGGTGCGCGGCGGCCAGCAGGCGGTCGAAGGCGTCCAGGTCGCCGAAGACGGGGTCGATGTCCTGGTAGTCGCTGATGTCGTAGCCGTTGTCGGCCTGCGGCGAGGGGTACACCGGGGAGAGCCACAGCACGTCCGCCCCCAGGCCGGCGATGTGGTCCAGGCGGCGGGTGATGCCGTCCAGGTCGCCGATCCCGTCGCCGTCCGAGTCCGCGAAGCTGCGGGGGTAGACCTGGTAGACGACCGAGGACTTCCACCACTGCGTACCGTCGTGCGTCCCGTTCTCCGGTGCCATCGCCGCTCTCCTCCACCCGGACCCGGAAGCACGATTGCTTCCGCCGCCTCTGCTACCCCTGCCCGGCCACCGCCTCCGCACCCGCGCCCGGCGGCTGCCGTACGCGGGTGACGGCCGGAGGGCGGGGC
>NZ_JBHWZJ010000065.1:0-25370 GCF_042728415.1 Streptomyces sp. NPDC060198
TCCTGGTAGCTCGGCTACGAGGACTTCCGGCCGCCTTGCGGTCGCACGCACCGGACACCGCTCCTCATGGGGCGAACCCTGCCGGTCGCGGCACTGGGGATCGCGGCTGCGGAGGCGCAGCCTCGGCCGGATGCTCCCCGCGTTCCCCCCGGGCCCGACGCGATCGGGCCGGAGTTGACCCGTACGGGCGGCCCGGTCGGCGTCGTACCGGCGTCGCACCGTCCGGCTCGGGTGGCCCCGGGGGAGTCCCCGCCCTGTGAGCCCGTCTCAGAGAAGTGTGAGCTGGGTGGGCCCCGGCGACGTGTCCTGCCCGGACGCACCGCCCTCCGGCGGGCCGGACGCGCCGATCCGCCGGGCGGCGCCCCGGCCGGACGGTCCGATGCCGAACTCGGCGGCCATCTCGTGCACCTGACGCGTGATCCGCCGCTGGTACCAGGTCGGGGCGTACGACCCGCCCGCGTACATCCGCTCGTACCGGGCGACGAGGTGCGGGTGGTGGCGGCCCAGCCACGCCATGAACCACTCGCGGGCGCCCGGCCGCAGATGCAGCACGAGCGGGGTGACGGAGGTGGCTCCGGCCTCCGCGATCGCACGGACCGTGGCCCGCAGCTGGTCCGGGCGGTCGCCGAGGAACGGGATCACCGGGGCCATCAGGACCGTGCACCCGATGCCCGCGTCGGTCAGCGTGCGTACGGCGGCCAGCCGGCGCCCGGGGGCGGGGGTGCCGGGTTCGACGGTGCGCCACAGCTCGCGGTCGGTGAAGCCCACCGAGACGGAGACGGACACCTCGGTCACCGCGGCGGCCTGCCGGAGCAGTTCCAGATCGCGCAGGATCAGTGTGCCCTTGGTCAGGATCGAGAACGGGTTCGCACGGTCGCGCAGGGCGCCGATGATCCCCGGCATGAGGCGATAGCGGCCTTCCGCGCGCTGGTAGCAGTCGACGTTGGTGCCCATCGCCAGGTGCTCCCCGCGCCAGCGCGGAGAAGCGAGTTCACGCCGGAGCAGCTCCACCGCGTTGACCTTGACCACGATCTGCGAGTCGAAACCGGCTCCGGTGTCCAGGTCCAGATAGCTGTGCGTCTTGCGCGCGAAGCAGTACACGCACGCGTGACCGCACCCTCGGTACGGGTTGAGCTTCCAGTCGAACGGCATCCGGGACGCTCCGGGCACCCGGTTCACGAGCGAGCGGGCGCGGATCTCGTAGAAAGTCATGCCGCGGAACTCAGGAGTGTCGAAGACACGCCTGGTCACCGCGTCCGCGGCGAAGAGCGCGCCGTCGGCGGCGCGGCTGCTCGGGGCGGTCCCGCCGTCGGCGGTGTTCTCGGGGTTCTCGGGGTTCTCGGGGTTTCCGGGGTTTCCGGGGTTCTCGGCCAGGTGGTCCCAGCGCATCGGCACCTCCGTGGTGGCTCGATTCCGAGAATAGAACATATGTTCCCTTGATCGTGCGGGGCGTACTTCCGGAGGGCTCCCGCACGACTTCCGGCCAGGTCGTGGCCGGTCATGGCGGGAGGGTCTGGCCGGAGGTTCACCGGCCCGATTTTGAGCGGACCCTCCCGGGGTGGTTGGCTCATCCCGCCCCCCATCAACCGAGTGCTGGAGGAACAGCCATGGCGCAGGTCGAAGCCACGACGGAGCGGACCATCGCGGCGGACGCGGAGACGGTGTTCGACGCGCTGGCCGACTACAAGGAGGTCCGGGGCAAGGTGCTGCCCGGACACTTCAGCGAGTACGAGGTCCGCGAAGGCGGCGACGGTGAAGGCACCCTCGTCCACTGGAAGCTCCAGGCCACATCCAAGCGGGTGCGCGACTGCCTCCTGGAGGTGACCGAGCCGACCGACGGTCAGCTGGTCGAGAAGGACCGCAACTCCTCCATGGTCACCACCTGGACCGTCACCCCCGCCGGAGAGGGCCGCTCCAAGGCGGTCGTCTCCACCGTCTGGAACGGCGCGGGCGGCATCGGAGGCTTCTTCGAGCGGACCTTCGCCCCCAAGGGGCTCGCCCGCATCTACGACGAGCTGCTCCAGAACCTCGCCGCCGAGGTCGAGAAGACCGCGAAGTAGGTCCCGTCGCCGGACGGTGGGCCCACCGCCACCGTCCGCGCCGGTCCCGTTCCCCCGCGCACGGCCCGCCACCCGGCGGCTCGGGCGCCTCACCGTAACGAGTGGTTTTCCAGGGCAACCTGTTGTGCGCCCCGCGCCGCTCTCACCGGCGCATTTGTCTCCGCGCACGCCGTCCGAGCCCTCCGAAGCCGTTTGCCCCGCCTTGCTGCCCGATGCGAGAAATGTGCGGCGCAGTGCGACGAGGGGAGCGTTCCGTGGTGGGTGGCAGCACGCTGGTCGAGGGCGGACCGGACGGGTCGGGGGACCGTGGGGACGGAGCCGGGCACCCGTCCGTACTCCCCCCGGACGACACCCCGACCGAGGAACTGCCCGTACAGCCCGGGCAGCCCTCCGCCCGCGGGAAGAGCGCCGCACCCGGTCCGCCGGTGCGGGACGGCCAGGTGGACGCCCGTCAGGTCCGGACGGTCTTCATCGGGCTGATGCTCACCATGCTGCTCGCGGCTCTCGACCAGATGATCGTCGCCACCGCGCTGCCGAAGATCGTCGGCGAGCTGCACGGACTCGACAAGATGTCCTGGGCGGTCACCGCCTATCTCCTGGCGTCCACGATCGTGCTGCCGCTCTACGGCAAGCTCGGCGACCTCTTCGGGCGCAAGGGCGTCTTCCAGTTCGCCATCGTCGTGTTCGTCGTCGGCTCCGCCCTCGCCGGCTGGTCGCGCACCATGGACCAGCTGATCGCCTTCCGTGCCCTCCAGGGCATCGGCGGCGGCGGACTGATGATCGGCGTCCAGGCGATCATCGCGGACATCGTGCCGCCCCGGCAGCGGGGCCGTTACATGGGGCTCATCGGCGGCGTCTTCGGACTGGCGTCCGTGGCGGGACCGCTGCTCGGCGGTTTCTTCACCGACCATGTCAGCTGGCGCTGGTGCTTCTACATCAACGTGCCGTTCGGACTGGCGACCCTCGCGGTCATCGCCGTCGTGCTGAAACTGCCCCGGCCCGGGGTCCGCCCGAAACTCGACGTGCCCGGTGCCGCGCTGCTCGCCGTCGCCTCCACCTGCCTGGTACTGCTGACCAGCTGGGGCGGTACCGAATACGCCTGGGGATCGCCGACCATCGTGGCCCTCGCCGCCGGAGCGGTCGTCGCCGCGGTGCTCTTCGTCGCTGTCGAGGCCCGTGCCGCAGAACCGATCATTCCGTTGCGGCTCTTCCGCGACTCCGTCTTCAACGTCAGCGGGCTGGTCGGTGCCGTCATCGGCGTGGCGCTGTTCGGCGCGGCGAGCTATCTGCCGACCTACCTCCAGATGGTCGACGGTGTGAGCGCCACCGAGTCGGGGCTGCTCATGCTCCCGATGATGGGCGGCATCGTCGGCGCTTCCATCGTCTCCGGCCAGATGATCTCCCGCTCCGGCCACTACCGCATCCACCCCATCGTCGGCAGCGCGCTCTCGGCCGTCGGCATGTGGCTGCTCTCCCGGCTGGAACTGGGCACCTCACGGCTGGAGTACAGCCTTGCCCAGGCCGTCCTCGGCATCGGGATCGGGCTCGTCATGCCGGTGCTGGTGCTCGCCGTACAGAACTCCGTACGCCCCACCGACCTCGGCACCGCCACCAGCGCCAACAACTACTTCCGGCAGATCGGCGGCAGCGTCGGAGCGGCGATCTTCGGGACGCTGTTCGCCGGACGCCTCGCGGACGCCCTCGCCGTCCGCCTGCCGACCGGTGCCGGGCTGCCCGACGCGACGTCCGTCACCCCGCAGCTGATCCGCACGCTGGACCCGGCGCTGCGCGACGCGTACATCCAGGCGTACGTGGACGCGATGCCGCGGATCTTCCTCTACCTGGTGCCGGTCCTGCTGACCGGTCTCGCCCTCGCCTTCTTCCTCAAGGAGAAACCGCTGGTGTCCCACCACAGCCCCGAAGCAGCCGCCGAGCCCGCCGAGATCCCCGCCGCCCGCACCGTCCCCGCCTCCGCACCGGCCGCCGTGCCCGTACCCGTCCCCGCGGTCTCGCCGGTGGCGGTCGCCCATGTCGCCGGGGTGCCGGTACGCGGCCGTGTCCAGCACCAGGACGGGACCACGGTGCCCCGGGCGGCGCTCACCCTCATCGACGCCCAGGGGCACCAGGTGGGCCGGGGCGCCAGCGACGGAGACGGGCGGTACGCGCTGAGCGTGCCCGGCTCCGGCGGTTACGTCCTGATCGCCGCGGCGGGAGGGCACCAGCCGCAGGCCGTCAGCGTCACCGTCGGCGAGCGGCCCGTCCAGCTCGACATCGTTCTCGGCGGCGCGGGCCGCCTCGCCGGCCGGGTCCTCACCCCGGACGGCGCCCCGGTCCGCGAGGCGACCGTCACCCTCACCGACGTACGCGGCGAGGTGGTCGCCGCCACCCGGACCGGCCACGAGGGCGGTTACGTCATCGGGGAACTGGTCGCGGGCGAGTACACCCTCGCCGCCAGCGCCGCCGCCTTCCGGCCCGCCGCGCTCCCGGTCAGCGTGCAGGCCGCCCGCGAGACCCGCCAGGACATCGAACTGGCGGGCGGCGCGGTGCTGCGCGGAGTCGTACGCGCCCCGGGCGGCAGGCTCGTCGAGGACGCCCGGGTCACCCTGCTCGACGCGGCGGGCAACGTCGTCGACACCCTCACCACCGGCCCGGACGGCGCGTTCCGCTTCGTGGACCTCTCGACCGGCGAGTACACCGTGATCGCGGCAGGCTACCCGCCGGTGGCCACCGTGCTCCAGGTCGCCGGCGGCGGCCGTACCGAACGCGACCTCCAGCTCGGACACGAGGACTGACGGACCGCGAGGCGGGGCCCGGAGCCGTTCGGCGCCTGCCCGAGTGCCCGGACCCGGCGCCCCGCTCGGTCCGGGCCCTCAGATCCCGGCCAGCTCCATCAGCGAGCGAACGGTGCTGATGACGGGGTCGCCGATCGCGCCCGCGGTCGCGGCGATTCCGGCGACGGCCTCCAGCGTGCTCCGCCGTTCCGCAGGTGTCGCGGCGGGAACCGACGAGACGGCCGGGAGCGAGGCGTCGATGCGCTGCGCGGTCGCCGGTGCCACGTGTGTCCGCAGGTCCCGCAGCAGCTCGATCAGCTCGTCGATCGCTTCCTGCAGCGCCGGATCGACGGGCCGCGGGTCCGGAGCGGGCGCGTGGTTGACCGTGCCGGTGTTGTGAGAGCCACCGTGCACGGTGACCACGTTGCCGAAGTGGTAACTGTCTCCGCCCATCCCGATGCCATCCCCGTGGTGCGACTCGTCCAGCACCCGCCCGAGTCGCGGCACAAGTCACCTTCCAGCATCCCTGATTGACCGTCGCATTCCGGCAAAAATCGTGGCCGCAGGGTCGCCCCCGGTCCCCGGTGGGCGCCGCAGTCGTCGTCGCGCACCCACCGGGGACCAGGGACAGCTCATGGCCTCAGGCGCATCGGCCGACGCCGCCTACTCCTCGTCCCGCTCCCGCGCCGACGTCACCAGGGACACCAGGGCCCGCGCCCCCGGGCTCGTCGCCCGCTGCGGCGGAAGCACCACCACGCTCTCGTACCGCGCCGGCCGCGGGCCGCTCCCTGGGCCGGTCGCCTCCGGCGCCACGAGGTCCAGGGCCACCAGCCGGGCCGCCTCCGGCTTGCGCGCGAAGTGGCGCGGGACGACCGCGATGCCCAGCCCCTCCTGGACCAGCTCCAGCAGGCTGTGCACGTCGTTCACCTCCAGAGCCACCGTCCGGCGCACCCCCGCCGAGGCGAAGGCCGCGTCGGCGGCCCGCCGGGGACCCCAGTCCGGGTGGAAGTCGATGAACGACTCCTCCGGCAGCGCGCCCCACTCGACCCCGGGCAGCCCGGCGAACCGGTGCCCGGCGGCGCACAGCACCACCATCTCCTCCGTCGCCAGCGGGATCAGCTCCCCGCGCCACTCCAGCGGGGACACCGTCGCGGCGAACGCCAGGTCGAGCCGCCCGTCCGCCACCCCGTCCAGCAGGCTCATCGTGCCCTCCTGGCGGAGCCGGATCTCCATGTGCGGGTGCTCCCGGTGGAACGCCGCCAGCAGCCGGGCCGGGCTGACCCCCGCCACGCACTGCTCGACCCCCACCGTCAGCGTGCCGCGCAGCAGCCCCCGCACGGCGTCCACCGCGTCCCGCGCCGCACGGGCCCCGGCGAGCGTCCGCACCGCCTCCACCAGCAGCGCCCGCCCCGCCTCCGTGAGCCGCACCGACCGGGTCGTCCGGCTGAACAACGGCGTCCGCAGCTCCTGCTCCAGCGCCCGCACGGACGCCGACAGGCCCGACTGGGACACGGCGAGGCGCTCGGCGGCCCGGGTGAAGTGCTGCTCCTCCGCGACGGTGACGAAGTGCTCCAGCTGACGCAATTCCATGATTGATGAATCTAAACGATGAATGCCAGAGCTGTTTCCCGTTGGACTGCTGGATCTTTCTCCGTCAGCCTGGAGGCGGACCCCCTCGGCGGATACCCGCCGCGGAGAGAGCCCCCGGCACTCCGGACCGGAGTGCCCCGTCCGACGACCTCGCGGAGCCTTTCGTATGTACCTTCCGTCCGCCGACCGCTACTCCGCCATGCCCTACCGGCGCACCGGACGCAGCGGCCTCCTGCTGCCCGCGCTCTCCCTCGGCCTGTGGCACAACTTCGGTGGCGACCGGACGCCGGACACGCAGGCCGCCATCCTGCGCCGTGCGTTCGACCTCGGCGTCACCCACTTCGACCTGGCGAACAACTACGGCCCGCCGCCCGGCTCCGCCGAGCTCACCCTCGGACGCTCGCTGGCGACCGACTTCGCCGCGCTCCGCGACGAGCTGATCATCTCCACCAAGGCCGGCTACCTGATGGGCCCCGGCCCGTACGGCGAATGGGGCTCGCGCAAGAACCTGCTCTCCTCGCTCGACCAGAGCCTCGGTCGGATGGGCCTGGAGTACGTCGACATCTTCTACTCCCACCGCCCGGACCCGGACACCCCGATGGAGGAGACGATGGGGGCGCTCGACACCGCGGTCCGCTCCGGCCGGGCGCTCTACGCCGGCATCTCCAACTACTCGCCGGAGCAGACCCGCGAGGCCGCGGCCATCCTCAAGGACCTGGGCACCCCGCTCCTCATCCACCAGCCGCGCTACTCGATGCTGGACCGCTGGGTGGAGGACGGCCTCCTGGACGTGCTGGACGAGGTCGGCGCCGGCTCCATCGCGTACTCGCCGCTCGCCCAGGGCATGCTGTCCGACCGTTACCTCGACGGCATCCCGGAGGGTTCGCGGGCGGCGGGCTCCAGCCCGTTCCTGACGGCGGACGCCGTCACCCCGGCGCTGGTGGAGAAGTTGCGGGCGCTCGACGCGGTGGCCAAGGAGCGGGGCCAGTCGCTGGCCCAGCTGGCGCTCTCCTGGGTGCTGCGCGGCGGCCGGGTCACCTCCGCGCTGGTGGGCGCGAGCAGCGTCGCCCAGCTGGAGAACAGCGTGGAGGCCAGCCGCAACCTGGACTTCGACGCCGACGAACTCGCGCTCGTCGAGTCGATCCTCACGGGCGCCGACGCCGCCTGACGGCTGTCCCGCTGTCCCCGCTCAGAGCCAGCCGTTGCGCCTGAAGCCCCGGTGGATCGCGTAGCACGCCAGGGCCATCAGCCCCAGTGCGAACGGGTATCCGTAGGTCCACCGGAGCTCCGGCATGTGCGAGAAGTTCATCCCGTACATCCCGCACACCATCGTCGGCACGGCGACTATCGCGGCCCATGCGGTGATCTTGCGCATGTCCTCGTTCTGCCCGACCGTCACCTGGGCGAGATGGGCCTGGAGCACCGAGTCGAGCAGCGAGTCGAAGGACGCCATCTGCTCCGCCAGCCGCGTCAGACGGCCCGCGACATCGCGGAAGTACGGCTGTATCTCGGGGGCCAGGGCGGGCATGGGCCGGGACGCGAGGGTCTGCAGCGGGCGGTCGAGCGGGGCGACCGCCCGCCTGAACTCCATCAGTTCACGCTTCAGTTGGTAGATCCTGCCCGCCTCGCCCCGACCGGCGTCCACGCTGAACACGGCGGTCTCCACCGCGTCGATGTCGTGTTGCAGGGAGTCGGCGACCTCCGCGTAGGCATCGACCACCGTGTCCGCGACGGCATGCAGCACGGCGGCCGGCCCCTGCCGCAGGCGGGCGGGCTCGGCCTCCAGGGCCTCGCGCAGCGGGCCGAGCGAACCGTGGGAACCGTGCCGCACCGTGATGACGAAGTCTTCCCCGGTGAAGACCATCAGCTCACCGGTGTTCACCACGTCGCTGGTGGCGGTGAACTGCTCGTGGTGGACGTAGCCGCACGTCCGGAATACCGCGAACAGCCCCTTCTCGTACGGCTCCACCTTCGGGTGCTGGTGCCCGCGCGCCGCGCTCTCGACCGCCACCGGATGGAGGTCGAACAGCTCTGCCACGCGCGCGAGTTCCTCCTGGCCCGGCTCGTGGAGGCCGAGCCAGACAAAACCGCGCCCGGTGCGGCGGACCCGGCGCAGGGCCTCTTCGGGGGAGCCGGCCAGGGGCTGCCGCACCCCGTCCTCGTACGACACGCAGTTCACGACCGAACTGCCGAGCGGTGAACGGGCCGGGTGGCTCAGGTCCACCGTGCGGTGGACCGCACGGCTCATCGCCCGGCGGATGGAACGGATCATCGGCACGGCGGCCCCCTCGGCATGAAAATACGCGAGGCCAGTCTGCCACTCGACCGAGGCGTTCTCCCAGGCCGTCCGTGGTCCGCGGCGGGCGGGTGCGCTCCGCGCCGCGCCGATCCGAGTTGCCTCACGCCGCGCAGAACTCGTTGCCCTCCGGGTCCCGCATGACCCACCAGTGCCCGGCCGGCCCCTGGTCGACTTCGCGGACCGCGGTGGCGCCGAGGCCCTGGAGCCGCTCCACCAGCCGGTCGAGGCCGCCGGGTTCGCTGTGGATGTCGACGTGCAGGCGGTTCTTGCCGGACTTCTCCTCGGGGACCTCCTGGAAGAGCAGTCGCCGCCCGGCGCCCACCCCACTGGCTTCGTCGAAGGGGTCCTCGGGGTGGCGGATCGCGGCGTAGCCGCGGAAGATCTTGCGGCCGTGGTGCTCGGTGACCGCGTCCTCGCCGAGCTGTCCGGCGGCCAGCAGCCGTGTGACGAGCGGGCTCGGGTCCTCCACCTCGTAGCCCAGCGCGGCGGCCCAGAAATCGGCCAGGACCGGCGCGTCCCCGCTGTCGATGACGAGTTTCCAGTGCAGTGCCATGACTCCACTCTCCCGCACCCGCGCGGTCCGCGCCGCCCGCGTGAGCCCCGGTCGGCCGCGCGGAACCGGTGGGCCGGATGACGGTGACGGGCGGGGCCGGGGGCGGTGCCGCCCACCTCGGGGGAGTGGCACCGCCCCCTGGATCAGGAGGTGACCGACCAGGTCAGCGTGTCGGTCGCGGAGGTCTTGGCCTTCGGGTCGCGCAGGGAGGCCGTGGTGTCCGCGAGGCGTGCCATGAGGGTGTGGGTGCGTCCGTCCGCCGTGACACCGAGCTGTTGCGGCACCACGCTGGTCAGGCCCCGCGCCTGGGTGGCCTCGGTTCCGTCGACGTACCACCGCAGGTCGAGCCGGGAGAGGCCCGTCGTCAGCGTGGCGACGTTCACGGTGACCGCCTGGCCGCGGCCCACCGTGGTGGCGGTGGTGGTCGCGGTGAGCGCGGAGGCGTACCGGTAGAAGCCGCTGATCATCGCTTCCCGGCCGGGCAGGTTGAACTTGTCCGTGGAGAGCGACCGCATCAGGGAATCGGCGGTGGGCCGGTAGACGCCCAGCGGATAGTACGAACTGCCCGTGTACGTGCCGACGGTGCCGCCCGAGGGGTCGCTCTCGCCGAGCCAGCGGTACCACTTGGCCTGGGCCGACGTGAGCTGCGCGGCCGTGCGGACGGTGGAGTTGGGCTCGACGGGCTCCGCTCCGGTGTACGTGCCGTAACTGTCGTACGTGTACTCGTCGGCGAGCAGGCCGATCGAGTGGCCTATCTCGTGGGCGGCGATCAGGCTGGACTGGCTGTTGTCGGACGAGAGGGTGGAGACACCGGCGAAGGAGTAGGAGGAACCGAGCCCCGAGTAGCCCGCGCCGCCGTACTTCGTGGAGTTGGAGACCACGACGACGAGATCGGCCGCGGGGGCCTTGGCGGCATACGTCTTGACCTTGGCGAGGTCCACGCAGATGAGCCGCTCGGTGCTGGAGCACCAGAAGTACGAGCCGAGCGCGGTGTTCTTGACCACGCCCGCCGAGGGGTCGCCGGAGATGCCGGATTCGGCCGAAACGGCCCCGACCGCCCACACGTTGAACAGGCCCGTGTAGCTCCGGTAGGGCTCGACGGCGGTGACCTCCGCCCACCGGGCGCGGGCGTCGGCGAGGAAGTCGGCCTGCTGGGACGCGGTGTAGCCGTCGCCGATGATCGCCACGTCCATGCGGGCGGCGCTCGGGCCGGTCTGGGAGAGGACGGTGACCGCGCCGTCCGTGGCCGTCGCGGCGTCGGCGGAGCGCGCCGCGGGGGCGGAGGCCGTGTACGGCGACGTGGCCGGCACCTGGACCCGCCGGCCCTCGCCCGCCGGGTCGGGGAAGTACTCGGCCTGGACGGTGGATCGCTGCTCCGGAGACGGGTCGGAAGCGTTGCTCGCCGCGGCCGTGCCGGACGTGACGGCGAGCGCGGCGGCGCATGCCAGTCCGGCGGCGATCGCGGTTCTGCGCATACGTGGGCGCACGGGATCTCCTTCAGCGGGGTGGGCCCGCGTTCGGGTGGTGGGGCACGGACGACGCGGGCGGTGGTGGTGGGGGGATGCGCCGTGCGGGGGCGGGATCTCGCGAGTTAACAAGTGGGTAAATACGATTAAGCGTTTGATGAAGCTAGGGGCTCGGGAGGCCTATGGCAAGAGCTGGAACGGCAGTTGACGGTGTGTCCGTCGAACGGCGCCGTCCGTGATGTCCACCCGTGACCGCCCCGAGGTGTCCGAACCGCGCCGCCGACACGTCGGGCAGGGGTTACACCCGGAGCCCGGACGTGCCAGCCTTTGACCGTCCCGCAAGGCACCCGCACCAGCCCGCACGGCACTCGCAAGTACCGTCTCCGCAGCGGGAGACGACGAGAGAGGAAGAGAATTGCCGCAGATCACGGGCAACCTCCTGGCCATCAGCGATCTCCACGTCGGCTACGAGGAGAACCGCAAGATCGTCGCCGGTCTCCGCCCGGAGACGGACGAGGACTGGCTGCTGGTCGCCGGGGACGTGGGCGAGATGTCGGAGGACATCGCCTGGGCCCTCGCCACCCTGGCCTCCCGCTTCGCCAAGGTCCTCTGGGTGCCCGGCAACCACGAGCTGTGGACGCCTCCGAAGGACCCCCTGCGCCTGCGCGGGGTGGAGCGCTACGCCCACCTCGTGGAGCTCTGCCGGAGCCTCGGGATCGTCACGCCGGAGGACCCCTATCCGGTCTGGCAGGGACCGCGGGGCCCCGTGACCGTCGCCCCGCTCTTCCTGCTGTACGACTACACCTTCCGCACCGACGCGGCGCTCAGCCGCGAGGAGGCGCTGGCCGCCGCCCACGAGGCGGGCGTGGTCTGCACCGACGAGTACCTGCTGCACCCGGACCCGTACGACAGCCGCCAGGCCTGGTGCGAGGCGCGGGTGCGGCTGACCGAGGAACGCCTCGGTGCGCTCGACCCGACGATGCCGCTCGTCCTGGTCAACCACTACCCGCTCGTCCGTACGCCCATGGACGTACTGCGCTACCCCGAATTCGCCCTCTGGTGCGGCACGGAACGGACAGCGGACTGGCACCGCCGCTTCCCCGTCGCCGCGATGGTCTACGGGCACCTCCACATCCCTCGGTCCACGGTGTACGACGGGGTCCCCTTCGAGGAGGTCTCCGTCGGCTACCCGCGCGAGTGGCAACGGCCCGGACACCCCCGCACCGTGCCGCCCCGGCGTATCCGCCCGGTCGTCCCGGCGGTACGGGGCGAGCGGTGATGCTGCGGGCGGTCCTGCCGGACACGGTCGCCGTGGAGGAGGCCTTCACCGACCCGCCGGAGGCGGAGCTGTACCCGGAGGAAGCCGCGCTCGTCCGCGACGCGGTCGACAAGCGCCGCAGGGAGTTCACCACCGTCCGGCACTGCGCCCGCCGGGCGCTCGGCACACTCGGGCTGCCGCCGGGCCCGGTGCTCCCCGACCGGTACGGCGCCCCGCGCTGGCCCGCGAGGGTCGTCGGCAGCCTCACCCACTGCCACGGCTACCGTGCCGCGGCACTCGCCCATGGCACGTCCGTCACGATGCTCGGCATCGACGCCGAGCCCCACGGGCCTCTGCCGAAAGGCGTGCTGGAGGCGATAGCCCTGCCCGCCGAACGCGCCTGGACACAGTCCGCGCCGGCCGGGACGCACTGGGACCGGCTGCTGTTCAGCGCCAAGGAATCGGTCTACAAGGCCTGGTACCCGCACACCGGCCAGCGGCTCGGCTTCGAGGACGCGGAGCTCCGCTTCGACCCCGCCCGGGGCGCCTTCACCGCCCGGCTGCTCGCACCGCCCCCCGCGCTGCCCAGCAGCCGTCCGCCGCTGCCCCGGACGCTCGGCGGGCGATGGCTGACCGGCAAGGGGCTGGTGGTCACCGCCGTCGTGGTGACACCCCCGAACGCGTAACCGCGGCAGGGCCGGCTCCCCGCGTCACGCGGAGCCGGCCCTGTGGAACCACGCGGCCGTCACCCGGCCGGACGCATGCGGACCGCGCGGTTCCGCCGCGGGCCGCCCCGCCCGGGCACCGGCGCGGTATGCCCCCCCCCCGGGCCGTGGTCGGCACGGACCGGGGCGCGTACCGTATGGCCGCATGAAGATCCTGATCAGCGCCGACATGGAGGGCGCGACCGGTGTGACCTGGCCGGCGGACGTCCTGCCGGGCGCTCCCCAGTGGGAGCGCTGCCGCTCCATGTTCACCTCGGACGTGAACGCCGCGGCTCTCGGCTTCCTCGACGGCGGAGCCGACGAGGTCCTCGTCAACGAAGCCCACTGGAGCATGCGCAACCTCCTCCTGGAGCAGCTCGACGACCGCGTCCAGATGATCACCGGGCGCCACAAGACCCTCTCCATGGTCGAGGGAATCCAGCACGGGGACGTCGACGGCGTCGCCTTCGTCGGTTACCACACGGGCGCCGGTACCGAGGGCGTCCTCGCCCACACCTACCTGGCCAACTCGATCACCGGCGTCTGGCTCAACGGCGAACGCGCCAGTGAGGGACTGCTCAACGCGCACGTCGCCGCCGAGTACGGCGTCCCCGTGGTGCTGGTCACCGGCGACGACCTGACCTGCGTGGACGCGGAGGGGTACGCCCCCGACGCCCGCAGGGTCGCCGTCAAGGACTACGTGTCCCGCTACGCGGCGGTGTGCCGTACCCCTGCCCGTACCGCCGCCGACATCCGCGCGGCGGCCGCCGGGGCCGCGTCGCTCGCCGTCCGGCACACCCCTGTCACCGGGGTCGACTTCGCCGTCGAGCTGGAGTTCGACGCCGAGCACCTGGCCGGCGCCGCCACCGTCGTCCCCGGCGTGACCCAGACCGACGTACGGCGCGTCGCGTACACCAGCGCGACGATGTACGAGGGAATTCGCACGTTCAAGGCGGTCACGACGATCGTGTCCGCCGCAGTGGAGGAACAGTATGGCTGAGTCGCCCGCCCCGTCCCCTTCCGTGGACCAGCAGGCCCTCGACGAATCGGTGACGTTCACCTCGGAGCTCATCCGGATCGACACCACCAACAGCGGCGACGGCACCTGCCAGGAGCGCCCGGCCGCCGAGTACGTCGCCGAACGCCTCGCGGGCATCGGCCTGGAGCCGGTCCTGCTGGAGCGCACCCCGGGCCGGACCAACGTGGTGGCCCGCATCGCGGGCACCGACCCGTCCGCCGACGCCCTCCTCGTCCACGGCCACCTCGACGTCGTCCCCGCCGAGGCCGCCGACTGGACCGTGCATCCCTTCTCCGGCGAGGTGCGCGACGGTGTCGTCTGGGGGCGCGGTGCCGTCGACATGAAGAACATGGACGCCATGATCCTCGCGGTCGTCCGGGGCTGGGCCCGCGCCGGCGTCCGGCCCCGCCGCGACATCGTCATCGCCTACACCGCCGACGAGGAGGCCAGCGCCGCCGACGGCTCCGGCTTCCTCGCCGACCGGCATGCGGACCTCTTCGAAGGCTGTACCGAGGGCATCAGCGAATCCGGTGCTTTCACCTTCCACGCGGGCGACGGCCTCTCCCTCTACCCGGTCGGGGCCGGCGAACGCGGTACCGCCTGGGTGAGGCTGACCGCGCACGGCAGGGCGGGGCACGGTTCCAAGGTCAACCGCGACAACGCGGTGACCCGGCTGGCCGCCGCCGTCACCCGGATAGGCGAGTACACCTGGCCGGTCCGGCTCACCCCGACCGTGCGCGCCGCGCTCACCGAGATCTCCGCGCTCCACGGCCTGACCGTCGACCTCGACGCCCCCGGTTTCGACGCCGACGAACTCCTCGGCAAGCTGGGCCCCGCCGCCGCACTGATCGCGCCGACTCTCCGCAACAGCAGCAACCCCACCCAGCTGGACGCCGGATACAAGGTCAACGTCATCCCCGGCCATGCCACCGCCGTCATCGACGGACGCATGGTCCCGGGCGGCGAGGACGAGTTCCGCACCACCATGGACCTGCTCACCGGCCCGGGCGTCGACTGGGAGTTCATCCACCGCGAGGTGCCACTGACCGCACCCGTGGACTCCCCGACCTTCGCCAAGCTGTGCGCCGCCGTGGAGCTCTTCGACCCCGGCGCGCACGCCGTGCCGTACTCCATGTCGGGCGGTACGGACGCCAAGCAGTTCTCGCGCCTCGGCATCACCGGCTACGGCTTCTCGCCGCTCAGGCTGCCGGTCGGATTCGACTATCAGGCGCTCTTCCACGGCGTCGACGAACGCGTTCCCGTGGACGCCCTGCACTACGGTGTCCGCGTCCTCGACCACTACCTGCGCAGCGCCTGACCACGACGGGGGAATCATCCATGGCGTCCACCCAGCCCACCACGGCCCAGCCCACCACGTCCGCCCCGCTCCCGGCCCCGTACGGCACCTGGTCCACGCCCGTCGACGCGGCGCTCGCCGCCTCGCACGACGGCCGCCCGGAGTACGTCGCAACCGTCGGCGACGAGGTCTGGTGGACCGAACCCCGCCCCGCCGAAGGCGGCCGGCGCGCACTGGTGCGCCGGAGCGCGGAGGGCGCGATCACCACGGTGCTGCCCGTACCGTGGAACGTCCGCAGCCGGGTCGTCGAGTACGGCGGACAGCCGTGGGCCGGAGTCGCCCGCCCCTCGGGAGGCCCGCTCGTCGTCTTCGTCCACTTCGCCGACCAGCGGCTCTACGCCTACGCCCCGGACGGCCCCGACGCCCCGTGGCCGCTCACCCCGGTCTCCGCCGTGGGCGGCGGGCTGCGCTGGGTGGACCCGCAGATCCACCCGGACCGGGGCGAGGTCTGGTGCGTTCTGGAGGAGTTCACCGGCGAAGGCGCCTCGGACGTGCGCCGGGTGGTGGCCGCCGTGCCGCTGGACGGCTCCGCCGCCACCGACCGCGCCGCCGTGACCGAACTCTCCGACGACCGCCACCGCTTCGTCACCGGGCCCCGGCTCTCGCACGACGGACGCCGGGCCGCCTGGATCGCCTGGGACCACCCGCACATGCCGTGGGACGGCACGGTCGTGATGCTCGCCGAGGTCACCGACGAGGGCACCTTCGCCGGAATCCGGCCGCTCGTCGGCGACACCGACGAGTCGGTCTGCCAGGTGGAGTGGGACCGCGACGGCTCCCTGCTCTTCGTCTCCGACATCAGCGACTGGTGGCAGCTCCAGCGCGTCCGGCCCGACGCGGTCTCCGGCGGAGCCGTACCGACCACCACCCTCTGCCCCGGCCGGGGCGAGGAGTTCGGCGGACCGCTCTGGAAGATCGGTCTGCGCTGGTTCCAGCGGCTCGACAACGGACTGATCGCCGTCCTCCACGGCACGGGCACCACCCGGCTCGGCGTGCTCGACCCGGAGACCGGCGAACTCGTCGACGTGGCCGGACCCTGGACCGCCTGGGCCGAGACCCTGGCCGTCCGGGGCGACCGTGTCATCGGCGTCGCCGCGAGCCCGTACACCGGGTACGAGGTCGTCGAGCTGGACACCTCCACCGGCCACACCCGGACCATCGGCGCACCGCACACCGACGCCGTCGACCCGGCCTACTACCCCCAGCCGCAGGAACGCACCTTCTCCGGGCCGGGCGGCCGCGACGTCCACGCCCTGGTGTACCCGCCCCGCAACCCCGGCCACACCGGCCCCGAGGGCGAACTGCCGCCGTTCGTCGTCTGGGCGCACGGCGGCCCGACCAGCCGCGTCCCGCTCGCCCTCGACCTGGAGGTCGCGTACTTCACCTCGCGCGGCATCGGGGTCGTGGAGGTCAACTACGGCGGATCGACCGGCTACGGACGCACCTACCGCGAACGGTTGCGCGGACAGTGGGGCGTCGTGGACGTCGAGGACTGCGCCGCCGTCGCCGAGGCACTCGCGGCCGAAGGCTCGGCCGACCGGACCCGGCTGGCGATCCGGGGCGGCAGCGCCGGCGGCTGGACCAGCGCCGCCTCCCTCACCAGCACCGACCTCTACGCCTGCGGGGCCATCAGCTACCCCATCCTGGACCTCACCGGCTGGGCGGTCGGCGAGACCCACGACTTCGAGTCGCAGTACCTGGAGTCACTGGTCGGCCCGCTCGCCGAGGTGCCCGACCGCTACCGCGAGCGTTCGCCGCTGACCCACGCCGACCGACTGCGCACCCCGTTCCTGCTGCTCCAGGGGCTGGACGACGTGATCTGCCCGCCCGTCCAGTGCGAGCGGTTCCTCGCCGCGATCGAGGGGCGCGGCATCCCGCACGCCTACCTCACCTTCGCCGGGGAGAGCCACGGCTTCCGGCTGGAAGCCACCCTGATCCGCGCTCTGGAGGCCGAACTCTCCCTCTACGCGCAGACCTTCGGCATCGATGGAGTCGACGTCCCGGTCCTGGAGCTGAAGCGATGAGCGCCCCGCCCACCGGAACCGGCCCCGCACCGCTCGCACGGGCCGCCAGGCTCCGGCCAGGCGCCCGGGTCGCCATCGTCTCGCCCAGCGGTCCCGTGCCCGCCGAACGGATGGACGCCGGGCTGGACATCCTGCGCGGCTGGGGCCTCGATCCCTTCGTCGCCCCGCACGCCCGTGACGTCCACCCCGAACTGCGCTACCTCGCCGGGACGGACGAACACCGCGCCCAGGACCTCCAGGAAGCCTGGTGCGACCCGTCCGTGGACGCGATCCTCTGCGCCCGCGGCGGCTACGGCGCGCACCGCATGGTCGATCTGCTCGACTGGACGGCCATCCGCGCGGCCGGACCCAAGCCGTTCGTCGGCTACAGCGACGTCACCGTGCTCCACGAGGCCTTCGCGCTGCGCGCGGGGTTCTCCACCCTGCTCGGCCCGATGGCCGGCGCCGAGACCTTCCTCAAGGACGCCGCCACCCAGGACGCGCTGCGCACCACCCTCTTCGCACCCGAATCGGTACGGACCCTGGGCTTGGAGACCGCGGCATCCCTGGTACCCGGCCGGTCCCGGGGCGTCACCTTCGGCGGATGCCTCAGCCTCCTCGCCGCCGACCTCGGCACCCCGGGCGCCCGCACCTCCGGCAGGGGCGGCCTCCTCCTCATCGAGGACGTCACCGAGGACCCGTACCGCATCGACGGCTTCCTCACCCACCTGCTGCGCTCCGGCGCACTGGACGGTGTCGCCGGAGTGGTCTGCGGCTCCTGGGAGAGCTGCGGACCGTACGACCGGGTCCGCGCGGTGCTCGCCGACCGGCTCGGCGCCCTCGGCGTGCCCGTCGTCGAGGAGCTGGGATTCGGCCACGGCCCCACCACGATCACCGTCCCGCTCGGGCTCCCCGCCGTGCTCGACGCCCCCTCGGACGGCGGGCCGGCGACCCTCACGGTGGAGGTGCCCGCGCTGATCTGACGGCGGGGCGGGCCCGGCGGCCGCCGCGTACCGGGGGCTCCCCGGGGTGCGCGGTCGTCGGGCGGGGCCGAGGCGCGGAGCCGGGGCCCGGCGGGGGCGTGGCCGTTCGCGACGGCCGGGCCGTGTGCGACGGCCGGGCGGTATGCGACGGCCGGGCCGTGTGCGACGGCCGGGCGGTATGCGACGGCCGGGGCTCAGGAGGCCCTTCCCGTCGTCGGCCGGATCACGGCGAGAGACGCCACCGGCCTTCGGAGACCACGTCGACCTCGCCGTCCCTGACGCGGACGGCCGTGTCGTCGTCGATGAAGTAGACCGGGAAGTCCGCCCGCGCGGCGACGCGATCGGCCCAGGCGTCGTCCCGCTCGGGGAAGTCCGGCGAGTTCAGGTGGGGCTTCAGGTACCAGTCGAAGAGGCCGAACGGCGGCTCCAGGGTCGTCGCACCGAGTGCGTGGAGATCCGCCGTGTCCCCCATGACGTCGGCCGAGTGCGCGGTGAGGTTCTGGCTGAAGATCATCGATCCGGCGCTGAGCCCCACGTAGACCCGGCTCTCCAGCGCCTCCAGGAAGCCGTCGGCCAGGCCGTTGCCCGTGATGCTGCGCGCGAGGTGGTACTGATTGCCGCCCCCGGCGTGGATGACGTCGGCGTGGAGCAGCCGGTCGAGCACCGTCCGCCGGGGCAGGCCGTTCAGTTCGAGGACGTCGAACTCGCGCCAGCCGAGGCCCCGCACCCGGATCATGTCCGCGAGAAGCCAGCTGTGGTCGCCGGGCTCGGCGACCGACGCCGTGGGCACGTACACGACGTTCGCCGCTTCGAACGGTTTTCCCAGCATGTCCCGCAGGGCTTCCCGCAGTGTCCCGTTGCGCAGGCCGCCCGCCGTCAAGAGAAGATCCATCGCGCGAGTAAAGCACGACCGGCAGGCGTGTGCACGGCGGACGTGGGATGGCCGGAGGTGTCGCCGACCGATGAACTCCACTCCACGGCAACGCACTTGCGGTGGCTGCCCCGCGCGCCACGAAGGCCGGGAGGTGGCTCGCCCCGCGGTCTCCCCGCCACGGGCCGTACGCGTCAAAGGCGCGCCCGGGTGCCCGGGAAGAGCGGTCGGCGACTCCCTCGGGGGGAATCCGGGGCCGGAGCGTTGACACAGGTGCACTCCGTGTCACAGCATGAACGCAATCTGTCATCATGGGGGCGGTGACCTCGCTGTTTCTCGCGCCGGACGCGCCACCGGTCACGCCGGGGGCCTGTCCGGCGGGTCGCGCCGTGCGTGGCCCGGTGTGCGCGAGTCCGGCGCGTTTCGGCGCTTCGGTGTTCTGTAAGGGCGTCGGCCGGTGGTCCCGGTGCCCCGGGTGTGGAGGTCCGCGGTGTCAGCTGTCGTCGCCAGGTTCGGGAAACCGTTCGCAGCCCTCGCCGGAGCGGCGCTCACCGCCCCGCTCGTCCTCTCCGCACCCGCCCGTGCGGCAGAGGAGCCGTACACCGTCACCCCGCTGAAGTTCACCGTGCCCGCGGGCGGGCGCGACTGCACCGTCGACGCCGACCTCTACCGCCCGCGCGGAGCCGACGCCGCGCATCCCGCACCGGCGGTGCTGGCGACCAACGGGTTCGCGGGCAGCAAGTCGGACGGCTCCACCGACGCGCTGGGCCGGGCCTTCGCCGCCCGCGGCTACGTGGGGCTCGTCTACTCCGGCCTGGGCTTCGGCCGGTCCGGCTGCCTGATCACCCTCGACGCCCCGGAGGCCGACGGGAAGGCAGCCTCCGGGCTGGTCGACTTCCTCGCGGGCACCCGGGCGGCGGACGACGGCACCCGGGCCGACTTCGTCCGGCTCGACGGGGCGGGCGATCCGCGCGTCGGCATGATCGGGGGATCGTACGGCGGGGCCGTCCAACTGGCCACCGCGGCCGTCGACCACCGCGTCGACGCGCTCGTGCCGCTCATCACCTGGAACGACCTCGGCTACTCGCTCGCGCCCAACAACATCACGGGCAGCGCCGCCGCCACCCGGGCCCCGGGTGTCTTCAAATGGCAGTGGACCAACGGCTTCTACCTGCTGGGGGAGGGGCAGCCGCTGTTCGCCCCCAGCCTCGACCCGTCACGCTTCGGCGCCCTGGACTGCCTCCACTTCACCCCGCGGGCCTGCGACACCATCAGCTTCCTCAACTCCGCCCGCTACCCGGCCGAGGAGGCCGAGGCCGTGCTCGCCTACACCCGAAGCGTCTCCCCGGCCTCCTACCTCGACCGGGTCGATGCGCCCACCCTCCTGGTGCAGGGCCAGGCCGACACCCTGTTCAACCTGAACGAGGCCACCGCCACGTACGACGCCCTCCGCGCACGTGGCACCACCGCCAAGATGATCTGGCAGGCCTGGGGCCACAGCGGGGGCGGCGCCACGCCCGGTGAACTCGACCTGTCCCAGGGCAACCTGGAGAGCAGCTACGTCGGCCGCCGCATCCTCGCCTGGTTCGACCGCTACCTCCACCACCGGGCCGCGGACACCGGGCCCGCCTTCGCGTACTACCGCGACTGGACCAGCGGTTACGGCACCGCCGACGCGCTGCCCGTCCCCTCGTACGTCCTGTACCTGTCCGGCGACGGCAAGTTGACGGAGCGCCGCTCGGACGTCGTCGCCGGCAGCCGCAAGTACACCAACCGGCCGCTGCCCAGCAGTCATTCGGAGACCTCACTGTCCGGACTCACCGGGCTGCCCGACATCGACCCGTACGACACCGCCGGCACCCACCTCGACTGGACCTCCGCCCCGCTGGCTGCCGGCCTCGACGTCGTCGGCGCTCCCCGTGCCCGGCTGCGGGTGTCCTCGCCGAAGGCGGAGAGCGTCCAGGACAGCGGGGACGCCGCCGACCGGCTCGTGCTCTTCGTCAAGGTGTACGACCTCGCCCCCGACGGGTCCGTCGAACTCGTCCACCGGCTGGTGGCCCCGGTGCGCGTACCCGACGTGACCCGGTCCTTCACCGTGCGGCTGCCGGGCATCGTCCACCGGTTCGCCGCCGGCCACCGGGTCCGCCTCGTGATCGCGGGGAGCGACACCGCGTACTACGGCAACAAGGGAGCCAAGCCCGTCACCGTCGCCGCCTCGCCGGGGGACACCGGAGTGCTGGAGCTGCCGGTGGTCCCGGGCAGCTGAGCTCCCTGTCACCCGAACGGGCGCACACCACCGGTCACCGCGCGCCCGCCGGGGGCATCCTGGTCGCCGGAGGGCGGTCGCGTTCGGTCCGTGCCCTCGCGGGACAGCCCTGAGGGAAAGGCCGGACCCATGAGCCCCAAGAACGTGTCCAGCGACGGCAGCGCCAAGAACGGCCTGCTCACCCCCGGCCGCATCGTCGTCGCCGTCATCGCCGTGCTGGCGATCGTCTTCATCTGCGTGAACACCGGGAAAGTGACCATCCGTGTCATCATCCCCACCGTCACCATGCCGCTCTGGCTCGCCCTGCTGGGCGTCTTCCTCGCGGGGCTGGTCTGCGGAGGGTACGTGTTCCGGCGGCGGCGGAACAGGTGACACCCGGGTGGTGGCACAGCCGGCAAAGGCCCTCGGAGTACGGCGCGGTGGAGATTTCCGATTCCGTCAGGCCCGTCCTACCGTGGGCCGATGCACGTATCCGATGATCATGGCGCCGGCGCGCCGCACGTCCCGGCTTCCGCCGCATCCGAGGCCCTCGCCCCCTCCCCGTCCGCCACGTACTCCGGCACGGACCTTCCGCAGGGGCCGCTGACCTCGCTGCGCCACTTCACCGCGGAGGATGCCGCCGAGTTCACGGCGCGCGCGAGGGAGAGCCGCTCCTCACAGCACCCCTGGCTGTTCCCGCCCACCGAGGAAGAGGCCTACGTCGCCTACGCGGGGCGGTTGCTGGAGAGCCCCGACAAAGAGGGTTTCCTCGTCTGCGAACGGGCGGCGGGCGGCGCGATCGCCGGCTTCGTCAACATCAACAACATCGTCGGCGGAGCCTTCCGCTGCGGGGCCCTCGGATACGGCGCATTCGCCCACGCCGCCGGGCGGGGACTGATGTCCGAAGCCCTCGGGCTCGTGCTGCGTCACGCCTTCGGACCCCTGGGACTGCACCGGCTGGAGGCCAATGTGCAGCCCCAGAACGCGAGTTCGATCGCGCTGGTGCGGCGGGCCGGCTTCCGGCTCGAAGGGTTCTCGCCGGACTTCCTCCACATCGACGGTGCGTGGCGCGACCACGAGCGCTGGGCCATCACCTCCGAGATGCTGTCGGGCCAGGGCTGAGGAAGCCTCACGGGGTGTCTCCGGTGTCTCCCGGGCCGGAAAGCCCCTACCTCAGCCCACGTCCGGGAGCGCGAAGGGGCTCCTGCCGAGCCGGTTCAGCAGGTCCGCGACATCGCTGTACACCCCGGCCGCCCCCGACTCCACGAGGTCCTCGCGCGGGATGCCCCCGCTCAGCACTCCGACCGTCGTGACCCCCGCCCGCGCGGCGGCCCGCATGTCCCACACGGTGTCGCCGACGAACACCGAGGTCTCCGCCGTACCGCCGACCAGCCCCATCGCGTGCTTTACCGGATCGGGGGCGGGCTTGCCCTCGGCGGTGTCGTCCGCGGAGGCGGTGGCCCGTACGACGTCGTCGGCGTCCAGCGCACGGCGCAGCGCACCGAGCTCGGCGCCGGTCGCCGAGGTCGCCAGCACGACGTGCCAGCCGCGCCCGGACAGTTCCCGCAGCAGGCGGGCCGCGCCGTCGAAGGCCGGCAGCCGGTCGAAGTACGTCGCGTAGAGCGTCGTGTGCGCGGCGCTGATGCTGTCGTCCTCCTCCCTGCGGCGCTGCTCGCCCAGGAGTGCGGCGATCAGATCGCCGCCGCCCAGGCCCACCGCCCGGTGGATGTCGTGCATGGCGACGCGGTGTCCGGCCTGCCGGAAGGCCTCCCACCACGCGGTCACGTGCAGGTGGTTGGTGTCGACGAGGGTTCCGTCGACGTCGAAGATCGCGGCGTGCGTCATCGGTCGCTCCTCGGACGAGGTGCTCAGACGGTGGAAGCGACGAGTGCGGCCGTCGCCTCACGGACGAAGGGGCCGAGGTCGTCCGGCGTACGCGAGGTGACCAGGACCCAGTCTCCGGCGTTGTCGCTGATCACCGGCTCGTCCACCCAGGTGCCGCCGGCGTTCTGGATGTCCGTCCGCACCGAGGCGTAGGAGGTCAGTGTCCGTCCGTCGACCACTCCGGCCTCCACGAGCACCCAGGGCCCGTGGCAGATGGCGGCGACCGGCCGCCCGGTTCCGGTGAACGACCGGAGGATCGACAGGGCGTCGTCCTGGAGCCGCAGGGAGTCCGCGTTCAGCGTTCCGCCGGGAATGAGCAGGAGGTCGTACGCGGTGGGGTCGGCCTCCGCCAGCGTCAGGTCGGGCCGCACGGTTTCGCCCGGGTCCTTGTCGCCGACCAGTGTGCGGATCTCGTCCGGGGACACGGCCGCCACATGCACCTCGGCGCCGCTGCCCCGCAGCTGTTCGACGGGTACCACCAGCTCGTCCTGTTCCACGCCGTAGTTGGTGACGATCGCCAGAACCCGGCGGCCCGCGAGTGGGCTGTCAGCCATGTCGTGCCCTTCCGTCTCGTGTGCACGCAGCCGCGCGGAGTGTGAGCGGCTCCGCCCGTACCCGTACGTCTCTCCAGACTCGCACGGACCACACACACCCGCGTCGCGGCGGGCGAGGGCACCGGATCCGGGCGGCTCCGTCGTCGACGGGATCCCCGCGTCGATCGCGTCAGCCCGTCCTGTCGTCCGCCGCTGCTCCGTCCGCCGCCGTCCCGCCCGCCGCCGACGGAGGCGGCGGCAGCAGGCCCACGAGGTCCAGGAGATCTTCCTCGGCGATCTCCTGACCGAGGAAGACCGTCCGGTACACCGCGTAACCGATCCAGCCGTCCACGACCGCATCCACCGGCAGGTTCTGCGGCAGCCGTCCCCGCGCCACGCCGTTCCGCAGCAGCAGGGCCGCCGGTTCGGCATGGGCCCGCAGCAGATCCCGCAGGTCGGCCCGGCCCGCCTCGCCGCGCTCGGTCAGCGCTCCGGTCACCACACTGGGATCGCCGAGCAGGGTCAGCGTCCGCACGAGACTCCGCAGCCACTCCAGCGCGTCCTCGCGCGGATCGCCCGTGTCCGGGGCCGGCCCCGGGGCGAGCCGGTCCGCGACCGCCTCGGTGATCACCGCCGCCTTGTTCGGCCACCAGCGGTACACCGTCATCCTCGCCACCCCCGCCCGCGAGGCGATCTTGTCCATCGTCACGCCCTGGTAGCCGACCTCGGCCACCAGCTCCCGCGTGGCCGCCAGGACCGCCTCGTGGGCGTCCGGGTCGCGGTGCGGGCCGCGCCGGGGGCGCGAGACGGCGGGGCGGTCGTTCATGGGACCTCCGGTGACGGGGCTGCGGGCAGCCCGGAATATCTAGACTGTACGTACTGTCTAATCAAGAGCAACGGTTCAGATCTCAGTGTGGAGGTTCAGTCATGGAAGACCGATTCAGCGGCAAGGTCGTCCTCATCACCGGCGGCGGCTCCGGTCTCGGTCGCGCGGCGGCCGTGCGGGTCGCGTCCGAAGGCGCCCGCCTGGCGCTCGTCGACGTCAGCGAGCAAGGCCTCGCGGACACGGCGGCCGAGGTGGAGAAGGCCGCACCCGGCGCGGAGGTCCTGCGGATCACCGCCGACGTCAGCTCCGAGGCCGACGTGCAGCGGTACGTCTCCGCGACGGTCGAGGCCTACGGGCGCGTCGACGGCTTCTTCAACAACGCCGGCATCGAGGGCAAGCAGAACCTCACCCAGGACTTCGGCACCGACGAGTTCGACCGGGTCGTCCAGGTCAACCTCCGCGGGGTCTTCCTCGGCCTGAAGCATGTGCTCCCGATCATGAAGGACCAGGGCTCCGGCTCCGTCGTGAACACCGCCTCCGTCGGCGGCATCCGGGGCGTGGGCAACCAGTCCGGTTACGCGGCGGCCAAGCACGGCGTCGTCGGTCTCACCCGCAACTCCGGTGTGGAGTACGGGCGGTTCGGCGTGTCCGTCAAGGCGATCGCCCCCGGCGCCATCATGACGCCGATGGTCGAGGCGTCGCTCAAGCAGCTCGACGCGGTCGAGTGGGAGAAGGCCGGGGAGGCCTTCGTCAGCGTCAACCCGATGAAGCGCTTCGGCAAGCCCGAGGAGGTCGGCAGCCTGGTGGCCTTCCTGCTCTCCGAGGAGTCCGGCTTCATCAACGCCACGGTCGTCCCGATCGACGGCGGCCAGTCCGAGCAGTACTGATCCGCCGCGCGCCCCGACGCCGTACGCCGGTGCCCCGCCCGCCCGTCTTCGTGGGCGGACGG
>NZ_JBHWZJ010000066.1:0-25340 GCF_042728415.1 Streptomyces sp. NPDC060198
CGGCGGGGCCGTCGGTCTTCGACACTTAAGCCTTCGTCACTTCACGGCGATCGAGGACCACGCCTGGACCCACTGCTCACGGTTGGCGGCGATCTTCGCCGGGTCCACGGTGAACGGTTTGTCCACAGTGGCGCCGAACTTGGTGTAGACCTCCGGCAGCTTCGTGCCCTCGACGACCGGGTCGACGAACATCTGGAGCGGCATGTCCTCCTGGAACGTCTTGCTGATCAGGAAGTCCAGCAGCGCCTTGCCGCCCGCCTGGTTCTTCGCCCCGTCCAGCAGACCGGCGAACTCGATCTGGCGGAAGCAGGTCGCGGTGGCGACGCCGGTGGGAGCCTCGGTGGGCTGCGGGTCGGCGTAATACACCTCCACCGGCGGGCTTGAGGCGTAACTGACGACGAGCGGGCGGTCGGCGTTCGCCTTCTTGCCGCCGGCCGAGCCCGAGAACTCCTCGTTGTAGGCCTGCTCCCAGCCGTCGACGACCTTGACGCCGTTGGCCTTCAGCTTCTTCCAGTAGTCCTGGTAGCCGTCCTCGCCCGAGTCGGCGATGGTGCCGAGGAGGAAGCCGAGGCCGGGCGAGGAGGTGGCGGCGTTCTCGGTGACCAGGAGGTTCTTGTACGCGGGCTTCAGCAGGTCCGCGAAGGAGTTCGGCGGGTCCAGCTTCTTGTCGGCGAAGTACTTCTTGTCGTAGTTGACGCAGATGTCGCCGGTGTCGACCGGGGTGACCCGGTGCTCGGCGTCGAGCCGGGTGTCGGCCGCGACGGCGTCCAGCCCCTTCGCCTCGTACGGAGTGAAGAGGCCCTGGTCGAGGGCGCGGGAGAGCAGCGTGTTGTCGACGCCGAAGAAGACGTCGCCGCGCGGGGAACCCTTGGTGAGGATCTCCTGGTTGAGGGCCGCACCGGCGTCGCCGCTCTTGAGGACCTTGACCGTGTACCCGGTCTGCTTCGTGAACTCCTTGAGCACGTCGGGCGATGCGTTGAAGGAGTCGTGGCTGACCAGCGTGACGGTCTTGGAGCCCTTCGAAGCGCCGGAGCCGGACGTGTCGTCGTCGGAGCTCCCGCAGCCGGCGAGCGCGGTGACGCCGAGTGCGGCGGCGAGCGCGGTCGCCGCGTACTTCGTCGTGGTGTGCATGTGATTCCTCCTGGAGGTGACCAGGAAGAGACGCGGCCCCGCACGCGCCGGCGGATACCGGAAGCGGGCAGGGCGCAACAGCTTGAGTAAGGTCCGAACTTCCTACCCGGAATGACCCGGGCGAGGTTCAGAGGGTCTGCGGCCATCCGTTTCACCGGTGCCGCACTCTCAGCGCTGTGGCGCTCCCCTGTCGGAATATGAAGTTGGATGCGGAGCCAGGCTACACGGGCCCCGTGCGGGGGTTTTCCCCGGTCAGGCGGATGGCGACGGCCCGACCGGGGAAAAGGCCCACGGCGTGGATTCAGCGCTCGGAGGCCGCCAGCTGCCCGCAGGCGCCGTCGATCTCCTGGCCACGGGTGTCCCGCACCGTGACGGGTACACCGTGGGCCGCGATGGCCTCCACGAACGCCTTCTCGTCCTCGGGACGGGAGGCCGTCCACTTCGAGCCGGGCGTCGGGTTGAGCGGGATCAGATTGACGTGCACGCGCTTGCCCTTGAGCAGCCGGCCGAGCCGGTCGCCCCGCCAGGCCTGGTCGTTGATGTCGCGGATCAGGGCGTACTCGATCGAGATCCGGCGGCCGGACTTCTCGGCGTACTCCCAGGCGGCATCGAGCACCTCGCGGACGTTCCAGCGGGTGTTCACCGGCACGAGGGTGTCACGGAGCTCGTCGTCCGGAGCGTGCAGCGAGACGGCGAGCCGGCACTTGAAGCCCTCGTCCGCGAAGCGCAGCATGGCGGGCACCAGGCCCACGGTGGAGACGGTGATGCCGCGCTGCGAAAGACCCAGGCCGTCCGGCTCGGGGTCGGTCAGCCGGCGGATGGCGCCGACGACGCGGTTGTAGTTGGCGAGCGGCTCGCCCATTCCCATGAAGACGATGTTGGAGAGGCGCGCGGGCCCGCCCGGCACCTCGCCGTCGCGCAGCGCCCGCATACCGTCCACGATCTGGTGCACGATCTCGGCGGTCGAGAGGTTCCGGTCCAGTCCGGCCTGCCCGGTGGCGCAGAACGGGCAGTTCATCCCGCAGCCGGCCTGCGAGGAGATGCACATCGTCACGCGCTCCGGGTAGCGCATGAGGACGGACTCGACGAGCGTCCCGTCGTGCAGCTTCCAGAGCGTCTTGCGGGTGGTGTCGTCGTCGCAGCTGATGTGCCGGACCACGGACATGAGGTCGGGGAACAGCGCTTCGGCGAGCTTCTCGCGGGATCCGGCCGGGATGTTGTTCCACTGGGCCGGGTCGTGCGTGTACCGCGCGAAGTAGTGCTGCGAGAGCTGCTGCGCACGGAACGGCTTCTCGCCGGTCGCGGCGACTGCCTCCTTGCGCTCGGCGGGCGTGAGGTCGGCGAGGTGCCGCGGGGGCCTCTTGGCTCCGCGGGGCGCGACAAAGGTGAGTTCTCCGGGCTTAGGCATGGTTCTTCCAGTGTCGCAGACGCGACGGAAAGGACCCGCCGTCCTGTGGACAGCGGGTCCTCGACGCGCAAAAACGCAGGTGGGGCGGGTAGCGCGGGGACGTTCCGGCCGACAGGACGGGCTTCGGAGCACACTCCGCGCACCTCAGCCGGAACGTATCGCCTCAGCCGCTGCCGACGAACAGCACCAGCAGCAGCCAGACGACCGGAGCGGTCGGCAGGAGCGAGTCCAGCCGGTCCATGATCCCGCCGTGACCGGGCAGCAGCGTGCCCATGTCCTTGATGCCGAGATCCCGCTTGATCATGGATTCGCCGAGGTCCCCGAGGGTGGCACTGGCGGCGACCGCAAGCCCCAGCAGAAGCCCCTGCCACCACGTGCCGTCGTCGATCAGGAACTGCACGCACAGCGCACCGCCCACCATCGCGAAGGCGATGGCCCCGAACAGCCCCTCACGGGTCTTTCCGGGGCTGATGCGCGGGGCGAGCTTGTGCTTGCCGAACCGCCAGCCGACCGCGTACGCGCCCGTGTCGCTGATCACCGTCAGCAGCAGGAACGTGAGCACCCGCCAGGGGCCGTCGTCCGCGGCCAGCATCAGCGTGACGAACGTCGCCAGGAACGGCACGTAGAACGCGGCGAAGACACCCGCGGTGACGTCCCGCAGGTATCCCTCCGGCTTCGCGGTCATCCGCCAGACGAGCACGGCCAGCGAGGTGAGCGCCATCGCGATCCAGGCCCCGTCGGAGCCCCACACGTAGCCGGCCACGACCATGGCCGCGCCGCCCACCGCGAGCGGGACGAGCGGAGCCTTGATCGACTTCCGCTCGTCCAGCCGAGAGGTGAGTTCCCACAGGCCGACGACGACGGCGACGGCGACGACACCGACGAAGACGGCCTTGACGACGAACAGCGAGGCGATGACGACGGCACCGAGGCCCACGCCGACCCCTATGGCGGCCCGCAGGTCACGCCCCGCCCGCTTCTTCTGCGGAGCGGGGGGCGGAACGGGCGAGGGTGCCTGCGGCACCTCGTCGCGGAACAGGGGGCCACTGATGTGCGTGGCGTCCCCGTCCCGGCCGTCGTGGTCGTCTGCGTCGTCTCTACCTGCGTCGGGAGTGTCCGGCACGATGGGCATGGGCCGAGTCTGCTGGGCGCCGTGCACATCGTGGGCAGGACCCGCCGGAGCGGCCGCGATCTCGGACGTGCCCCAGTAGCCGGCACCCTGCGGGGCGCCCAGGGAAGAGTCGTTCATCAGACTTCGAGCAGCTCGGCTTCCTTGTGCTTCAGCAGCTCGTCCACCTGCGTGACGTACTTCGCGGTGGTGTCGTCGAGCTCCTTCTCCGCGCGGCGCACCTCGTCCTCGCCGGACTCCTTGTCCTTGACGAGCTTGTCGAGCGCCTCCTTCGCCTTGCGGCGGATGGAGCGGATCGAGATCTTGGAGTCCTCGGCCTTGGTCTTGGCGACCTTGATGTACTCCTTGCGGCGGTCCTGGGTGAGCTCCGGGAACACCACCCGGATGATATTGCCGTCGTTGCTGGGGTTGACGCCCAGGTCGGAGTCGCGGATCGCCTGCTCGACGTTGCGCAGCGCGGTCTTGTCGAACGGCGTCACCACGGCCATGCGCGGCTCGGGAACCGAGAACGAGGCCAGCTGGTTGATCGGGGTCAGCGCGCCGTAGTAGTCGGCGACGATCTTGTTGAACATCGCCGGGTGCGCGCGGCCGGTCCGGATCGCGGCGAAGTCCTCTTTCGCCACGACAACGGCCTTCTCCATCTTCTCCTCGGCCTCGAGGAGGATTTCTTCGATCACCACGTGCTCCTGCGTGTCTTGAGTGGGCCCGGCATCGTCATCACCCGGCCCTGCGGGTCCTGCGTCGCGTCCTCACCTGCACGGTGTCCGACCGGCAGGCCGTTGTCCATCCGTGGGCCGTCAGGCCCGGGTGCTCTCGTCACTCACGAGGGTGCCGATCTTCTCACCGTTGACGGCACGGGCGATATTGCCCGCGGTGGTCAGTTCGAAGACCAGGATCGGGAGCTGGTTGTCGCGGCAGAGCGTGATCGCGGTGGCGTCGGCGACCTTCAGATCGCGGGCGAGCACCTCGCTGTACTCCAGCGCGTCGAACTTCACCGCGCCGGGGTTCGTCTTCGGGTCGGAGTCGTAGACCCCGTCGACCCCGTTCTTGCCCATCAGGAGCGCCTCGGCGTCGATCTCCAGGGCCCGCTGGGCGGCGGTGGTGTCGGTGGAGAAGTACGGCATGCCCATGCCGGCGCCGAAGATCACGACGCGCCCCTTCTCCAGGTGCCGCACGGCACGGAGGGGAATGTACGGCTCGGCGACCTGGCCCATGGTGATGGCGGTCTGTACGCGCGAGTCGATGCCCTCCTTCTCCAGGAAGTCCTGGAGCGCCAGGCAGTTCATCACGGTGCCGAGCATGCCCATGTAGTCGGACCGGGCCCGGTCCATGCCGCGCTGCTGGAGCTCGGCCCCGCGGAAGAAGTTGCCGCCGCCGATGACGACGGCGATCTCCGCACCGCCACGCACCACTGCGGCGATCTCGCGGGCGATGGCGTGCACGACGTCGGGATCGACCCCGAGTCCCCCGCCACCGGCGAACGCTTCGCCGGACAGCTTCAGCATGAAGCGTCCGGGCACCTTCTCGTCGCGCTTGTGGTCAACCTGTTTGGCGTCCGCGCCCTTGTCCATGGAAATTCTCCTCGTGCACATACGAAGAAGGCCATTGCCGGTGGGTCTGGTGTCCCTCAGCGGCAATGGCCTCCTCGTCAGATCTGCGGTCGCTCGGCAGGTGTGCGGCCGACGACTGCATCAGACCCTATCCCGGGTCCACCGTCATTCGCGGACGGGACTCAGATGCCGACCTTGATGCGCGTGAAGCGCTTCAGGGAGACACCGGCCTCGTCGAGAACCTTCTGAACCGACTTCTTGGCGTCCTTGGCGAAGGACTGCTCCACGACGACGACGTCCTTGAAGAAGCCGTTGACGCGACCCTCGACGATCTTCGGGAGGGCGGCCTCGGGCTTGCCCTCCTCGCGCGAGGTGGCCTCGGCGACACGACGCTCGTTCTCGACCGTCTCGGCCGGGACCTCGTCGCGGCTGAGGTACTTCGGGGCGAAGGCGGCGATGTGCTGCGCGACGTCCTTGGCGACCTCGGCGTTCGGCTTGTCCAGCTCGACGAGCACGCCGACCTGCGGCGGGAGGTCGGGCATGGTGCGGTGCATGTACGCGGCCACGTAACCGCCGGTGAACTGCGCGAAGCGGTCCAGGACGATCTTCTCGCCGAGGTTGGCGTTGGCCTCGTCCACGAACGCCTGGACGGTCTTGCCGGCCTCGATCTCGGAGGCGAGCAGCGCGGCCAGATCGGCCGGGGAGGTCGCGGCGACGTGCGCGGCGAGCGTGTTGGCGACGGCCTGGAACTTCTCGCTCTTGGCGACGAAGTCGGTCTCGCACTTCAGCTCGAGCAGAACGCCGGAGGTCTTGTCGTCGGAGATGAGCGAGACGACCGCGCCGTTCTCGGCAGAACGGCCCTCGCGCTTGGCGACGCCCTTCTGACCCTTGATACGGAGCGCCTCGACGGCCTTGTCGACACTGCCGTCGGCCTCGTCGAGCGCCTTCTTGCAGTCCATCATGCCGGCGCCGGTGAGCTCGCGGAGCTTCTTGACGTCAGCGGCGGTGTAGTTCGCCATGAGTCTGGGTTTCTCTCTCGAAGTCTGAAAGATCTACGGGTGAACGGCGGGGGCGGTGCGCGTGGCACCGGCCCCCGCCGTCAGTCAGCCGTGACGGAGGTGTCAGGCCTGCTCGGTCTCGGCGGCAGCCTCGACCTCGGCGGTCTCGGCGGCGGCCTCGGCCGGCTCGGCGTCGGCGGCCTTCTCGGTCTCGGCGGAGGCCTGGACCTCGGCGTCGTCCTTCTTGTCGCCCTCGAGCAGGTCGCGCTCCCACTCGGCGAGGGGCTCGCCGGCGGCCTTCTCGCCCGGCTTCGAGTCACCGGTGGCGGCACCGGAACGGGCGATGAGGCCCTCGGCGACGGCGTCGGCGATCACGCGGGTGAGCAGGGTGACGGAGCGGATCGCGTCGTCGTTGCCCGGAATCTTGTAGTCGACCTCGTCGGGGTCGCAGTTGGTGTCGAGGATCGCGACGACCGGGATGTGGAGCTTGCGCGCCTCACCGACGGCGATGTGCTCCTTCTTGGTGTCGACGATCCAGACGGCGCTGGGCACCTTCTGCATCTCGCGGATACCACCGAGGGTCTTCTCCAGCTTGGCCTTCTCGCGCGAGAGGACCAGGAGCTCCTTCTTGGTGAGGCCGGAGGCGGCCACGTCCTCGAAGTCGATGAGCTCGAGCTCCTTCAGACGCTGAAGGCGCTTGTAGACGGTGGAGAAGTTGGTGAGCATGCCACCGAGCCAACGCTGGTTGACGTACGGCATGCCGACGCGCGTCGCCTGCTCGGCGATGGCCTCCTGGGCCTGCTTCTTCGTACCCACGAACATGATGGAGCCGCCGTGCGCGACGGTCTCCTTGACGAACTCGTAGGCGCGGTCGATGTACGACAGCGACTGGAGCAGGTCGATGATGTAGATGCCGTTGCGCTCGGTGAAGATGAAGCGCTTCATCTTCGGGTTCCAGCGACGGGTCTGGTGACCGAAGTGGACGCCGCTCTCCAGCAGCTCCCGCATCGTGACGACGGCCATGGCCATCTCCTTGAAGTACTCGGTTCCGCGACCGCAGGATTGCGCTCGCGCCTGACGCCCCACGCGCCGTGCCACGAAGGACCGAGAAGCGCGGCCACCGTCCGCTGAGAGGGAGGTGGCGGGGCGTGCGAAGTCGACCCGGTCACCCGGGTCGCCACAAGAAGTGTACGGGACCCTTCGAGTGCCGGGTGACGGCGTTGTCCACAACCGGCGAGTACTCCACAGGGAGGGCCCAAGATCCCCCGGCGGACGGCCACCGGCGGGAGGGTTGCGGCATGCAGCGGACACGCGCGACCACATACCCGTCACGGGTACGGGCACGGCTCCGGCCCCGGGCACGGAAGGCGGCTCGGCCCGGCCCGGTCCTCCGGCCCCTGCTCGCACTCCTGGTGATCTGCCTCCCGGCTCCGGCCGCCGCCCCGGCGTCCGCGCCGCCGGGCTGGGTCCCCGCCGGAACCCGGGCTCCCCGGGAGCCGGGCGGAGCCGACGGCGACTACGGTGCCCGGAGCTGGCCCTTGGCGGGCCGGCCGGTGGTCGTACGGGGATGGGAGCCGCCGGCGGGCCCGTACGCGCCCGGCCACCGGGGCGTCGACCTCGCCGCGCCCACCGGCACCCCGGTCCGCGCGGTCGGGGCCGGACACGTCGTGTTCGCGGGCCGCGTGGCCGGGCGCGGTGTCCTCGCCGTGGAGCTGGCGGGGAGCGGCGATCCGCCGTTGCGCACCACCTACGAACCGGTTCGCTCCCTGGTGCGCGTCGGCGACGAGGTCCGGGCGGGCGCGTCGGTGGCGGTGACGGAGCCGGGCCCTTCGCACTGCCCGGCGGGGTGCCTCCACTGGGGCGTGCGGCGCGGCGACGCCTACGTCGACCCGCTCTCGCTGCTGCCGCCCGCCCTGCTGACGCGGGGCCCGTCACGGCTGCTGCCGGTGGCGGGCGTCCCGCTGCCGGGATCGGACGTACCGCTGCCGGACTCGGGCGTCCCGCTGCCGGGATCGGGCGTACCGCTGCCGGACTCGGACGTCCCGCTGCCCGAGGAGGCGCCGTAAGGGGTGGGCAGCGACCGCCCGACGGTCACGCCCCCGCCCGGCGGCGGAGCGGAATCAGCCCCGTACGCCGCGCAGGATCATGGCGACGGCGGTCTCGGCGATCACGCCCGGCTCCTCGGCCACCACCAGCTCGATCCGGCGCACCGCCGCGTCGACGGAGCCCTGGAGCAGCATCGCCGCGAGCCTCGGCTGGGTTTGCCCGAGATCGCCCAGGGCCTCGACGATCATGGTGATCAGCCCGCCGTGCGCGGCCCTGATCTTCTCGCGCGCCCCGGCGTCGAGTTCGCTGGCGGAGATGGCGACCACGGCACGGTGACGCCGGTCCCCCACCAATTCGAGCTGCTTGCGGACGTACGCCTCGATCTTCTCCTCGGGCGTCCCGGCCGCCGCCATGGCGTTCTCGACCTCGGCCGCCCACACGGGGAAGTCCACGGCGCAGAGTTCTTCGACGACGGCGGCGCGGGAACGGAAGTACTCGTACACCGACGACCTGGCGAGACCTGTGCGTTCCGCGAGCGCGGGGAAGGTCAACGCCTCCGTCCCGCCCTCGGAAAGCAGGGAGCGCGCGGCGTCCAGGAGGGCGCCGCGCTGCATGGTCCGGTGCTCGGCCACGGAGGCCGCTCGAATCCTGGGCACGGCTCCACTGTACGGCGGAGGGGCCGCCCGCGACGTGCCCGACCTCGGCGTCCGGCGGAGAAGGGCCGCTCAGCGGCCCGCGTCGGCCAGTTTCGCGCGCAGCTGGAGGACCGACTTGGTGTGGATCTGGCTGACCCGGCTCTCGGTGACTCCGAGGACGTTGCCGATCTCGGCGAGCGTCAGCCCCTCGTAGTAGTAGAGGGTGACCACGGTCTTCTCCCGGTCCGGGAGGGTGTTGATGGCGCGGGCGAGCAGCCGTCTGAGCTCACGGCCTTCGGCGACTTCCACCGGGTCGTCGGCGGCCGTGTCCTCCAGCGTGTCCATCAGGCTGAGCCGGTTGCCGCCTTCCCCGCCGACGTGCAGCAGCTCTTCCAGGGCCACCACGTTCGCCAGCGACAACTGGCTGAAAACCGCATGCAGTTCCTCCAGCGCGATCCCCATCTCGGCGGCGACCTCGGACTCCGACGGGGTGCGCCGCAACTGCGCTTCGAGCGTGGCGTAGGCGCGCTCGACGTTCCGCGCCTTCTGACGTACGGAGCGCGGAATCCAGTCCAGCGCCCGGAGTTCGTCGATCATCGCGCCCCGGATGCGGGTGATCGCGTACGTCTCGAATTTGATGGCCCGCTCGATGTCGAACTTCTCGATGGCGTCGATCAGCCCGAAGACGCCCGAGGACACGAAGTCCGCCTGCTCGACGTTGGACGGGAGGCCCACGCTGACCCGGCCCGCGACGTACTTGACGAGCGGTGAGTAGTGCAGGATCAGCTGCTCCCGCAGCCGCTCGTCTCCCGTGGACTTGTACGTGCGCCACAACTCTTCGAGGGAGGAGGGGGCGGAGGGCCGCACAGTGCCACGCGCAGCGGGTGGTACTGCCGCGCGGTCAGACCCGGAGGTGTGCTGGGGCATGTGGTGCCTTGAGCCGTTCTGCCGTGAAGTACTGGGGACTTGTGGGGAGCGGAGACCGTGAGCGTAGCGTGACTGAGGCGTCGCGTTGCGCGTCCGGAGGAGGCGGGTGGAGCGCGCTGGTGCCGCGCGCGCTCCCGCCGCCGGGCGTACCGGACGACCGGGGCCGACACCGTACGCATCGGCCCCGGGAGTGGCGCCGCACGAACCACCGAGGTCACCCCGCTTACCTTTTCACCCGAATGCCCCAGGTCAAGTACCGCCTCGCCGGGTGTCGTCGTTGGGTCTCGGCGCGGACGCCGACCGCCAGGTGTCGCCCTCCCGTTCGACGAACCCGAGTGAGTGCAGTTCGTACAGCCGCGCGAGTGCCTCGTCGGCCGAAGTGCCCGCGGAGCGGGCGACATCGCGTACCCGCGCGGTCCCCCCGCGCGGCAGCGCGTCCAGGACCGCGGCGGCCACCGGGCCGAGCAGGTCCCTGGGGAGCACGGGCCCGCGCCGGACCGGGGCCAGGTCGCCGATCTCGCCGACCAGTTCGGCCACTTCGGCCGCGTCGGTGACCAGTACCCCTTCGCCGCGCAGCAGTTCGTGGACGCCTGCCGACAGTGAACTGGTCGCGGGCCCCGGTACGCCCATGGTGAAGCGGCCGAGCCGCTGGGCGCCCCGGGCGGTCACCAGGGAGCCACTGCGGTATTCGGCCTCCACGACGACCGTGCCCCTGGTCAGCGCGGCGATCACCCTGTTGCGGAGGATGAACCTGCTGCGGGTCGGATGCGTGCCCGGTGGCAACTCCCCCACCAGCAGGCCCTCCCGCGCGATCCGGCCGATCAGCTCCGCGTGCCCGCGCGGGTAGGGGACGTCCACCCCGCATGCCAGGACCGCGACCGTGGCGCCGCCGGCGGCCAGCGCCCCCCGGTGCGCCGCGCCGTCCACTCCGAAGGCCGCCCCGGAGACCACCACCCAGCCCCGCTCCGCGAGCCCCGCGCCCAGCGTCGCGGCCATGTGGGCGCCGTACGGGGTACAGGCCCGCGCACCGACCACCGCCACCGAGCGCAGTGCCCAGAGCCGCAGGTCCGCGGCGCCCCGGATCCACAGCCCCACCGGGCGGGCGTCGCCGAGGTCGTCCAGCTGACCGGGCCACTCCGGGTCGCCCGGGACGACGAACCGCCCGCCGGCCCTGGCCGCGGCCTCCAGGTCCCCTTCCGGGTCGGCCACGGCGGCCCGCATCCGGTAACCGGCGAGCCGGGCCGCCGTCATGCCGGGCAGCGTCTGGGGAGACCCGTCGTACGCGGTCAGGTGTCGCAGCACCTCGGCGGGCCCGTGCGTCCGCAGCCACCGGCCCGCCCGCTCGTCGCCCGGCTCGACGATCCTGGTGAGCGCGGCCCGCGCCAGCCGCTCGGCATCAGGCCGCCCCGGAGCCGCGGCCCCGTCGCCGGACGCCTCCCGGCCCTCCGGCAGGGACTCCGGCAGCGCGGACTCCTCCGGCAGAGGCCCCGGCGGCAGAGACTCGGGCGGCAAGAACCCCGGCGGCCGGGGCTTCCCCCGTGCCCCGGTCACGAGGCCCTCGCGTGCACGGGGACCCCGCGCGGGACACCGGTCCGCAGTTCCAGGGCGACGGTCACGTCCGAGGCGTCCGGGCGGTCCGCGCCGCGCAGGTCCGCGACGGTCCAGGCCACCCGCAGCACCCGGTCGAGGCCTCGCGCCGTCAGGGCGCCGCGCTCCATGTCCCGTTCGGCGGCAGCCAGCGCCCCGGGGGCCGCGAGCAGCCGGGTGCGCAGCTCATGCCCCGGCACCTCGCTGTTGGTCGTCCAGGGCGTGCCGTCCAGCCGCCCGGCCGCGCGGGCACGGGCTTCGAGCACCCGGCCGGCCACGACGGCGGTCGACTCGCCCCGGCCCCCGCCTTCCACCAGGTCCGCGCGGGTGACGGGCTCCACCTCGACCCGCAGGTCCACGCGGTCCAGCAGAGGCCCGGACAGCCGGGCCTGGTAGCGGCGGATCACCGAGGGCGGGCACTCGCAGCCGGCCCCGCCCAGGCTGTGCCGGCCGCAGGGGCACGGATTCGCCGCCAGCGCCATCAGGAAGCGCGCCGGCAGCCTGACCACCCCCGCCGCCCGGGCGATCACCACGTGACCGGACTCCAGGGGCTGGCGCAGAGCGTCCAGGGCCCGGACCGAGAACTCGGGAGCCTCGTCCAGAAAGAGAATCCCTCGATGAGCCAGGGAGACGGCCCCGGGTTTCGGCAGCCCGTTGCCCCCGCCGATGAGTGACTGCATGGTGGCCGAGTGGTGCGGGGCGCAGTAGGGCGCGGCGCTCACCAGCGGCTCGCCCGGCGGGAGGATTCCCGCGACCGAGTGCACCGCGGTCACCTCCAGGGCTTCGCGCCGCGTCAGCGGTGGCAGGATGCCCGGCAGCCTCTCGGCCAGCATCGTCTTCCCGGCGCCCGGGGGACCGGAGAGCAGCAGATGGTGTCCGCCCGCCGCGGCGATCTCCAGGGCCATGCGCGGCCTGCCCTGTCCCGCGACGTCGCTCAGGTCCTTGGCGTACGTCCCGCCCCGGCCTCCTGGCAGGGCGAGTCCCGCGCCGAATCCGGAGCCGGGCACCATCAGTCCGGCGAGCAGGGTGTCGGGCCTGCTCTGCCGGCCGGCCGGCTCGTCCGGCACCGGTTCGTCGCTCAGGACCGCGATCAGCTGGCGCAGGCTCCGAACGCCCAGGACCGAGACGCCGGGGACCAGCGCCGCCTCCCCCGCGGTCTGCTCGGGGACCACGACGTGGTGGTATCCGGCCTCGGCCGCGGCGAGGACCGCGGGCAGCACTCCGCGCACCGGGCGTACCTGTCCGTCGAGGCCCAGCTCCCCGATCATGACGACGTCGGCGATCCCCGCCGGATCGATCCGCTCGGCTGCGCCGAGCACCGCGCACGCCACGGCGAGATCGAAACCCGATCCGGATTTCGGTACGGACGCCGGGGAGAGACCGACCGTGAGCTTCTTCTGCGGCCACTGGGCCCCTGAGTTGACGACGGCCGCCCTGACCCGGTCCCGGCTCTCGACCAGGCTCTTGTCCGGCAGTCCGACCAGCGTGAAGGCCGCGATTCCGGGTTCCAGGTCCGCCTGGACCTCCACCACCACGCCCTCCACGCCGACCAGGGCGACGGAACAGGCTCGCGCGAACCCCATCTCAGGCCACCCCCCGCGCGTGCTCGGCGACCGGACCGCCTCGCCGGGGCACGATCACCCCGACGAGGTCGATGCGCACACCGCCCCGCGGCGGCCCCCCGTGCGCGTCGAGCCACAACTCGGCGAGCCGCCGGAGCCGTTCCGCCTTGGCGGGGGTGATGGCCGCCATCGGGTGCTGGTACTCCGCCGATCTGCGGGTCTTCACCTCGCAGACGACGAGTGCGTCCCCGTCGCGCGCGACGATGTCGATCTCTCCGGCCCGGCAGCGCCAGTTGCGCTCCACCACGGCCATGCCCGCGTCGGTCAGCAGCCGCGCCGCCAACTCCTCGCCGTACCGCCCGAGTGCTCCCCGTGCGTTCTTCATCCGGCACCACCTCCGGCACCGACTCTGCGCGGAGCGGCCGATCCTTGTGGATCTTGGTGGACAACCTCCCGGATGTGGAAAACCCGGCCACCCCTGAGGATGACCGGGTCGCCCGGGTTGACGAGCGGGGAAACGATCCGTCACACGCCCCGGCCCTGCTCCTCGCCCTCCCGCCGGGTGGCGGTCAGCCGCCCGGGAGTTCGAGGTCGCTCTTGTTGAGCTCCTCGATGTTCACGTCCTTGAAGGTCAGCACACGCACCTGCTTGACGAATCTCGCCGGCCGGTACATGTCCCAGACCCAGGCGTCCGCCATGGACACTTCGAAGAACACCTCCCCCTGGACCGAGTGAACCTGCATCTCGTAGTCGTTGGTGAGGTAGAAGCGACGTTCGGTCTCGATCACGTATTTGAACAGACCGACGACGTCGCGGTACTCCCGGTAGAGCTTCAGCTCCATCTCGGTCTCGTACTTTTCGAGGTCCTCGGCGCTCATGGCATGCGTCCCCTTCAGCCGTGCGTCCCCCCATTGTGCTGCAGCCGGTGACGCCCCCGGACGTTCAGGCGATTTCGGGGGCGAGAATCTGCGGAACGCTCGGAGAACCCTCGTCGAGCAGCGTGCGCAGCAGTTCGGCGAGCTTGGTCGGATACACCGTCTCACGGGTCGCCCGCAGTTCGGCGGAAGTCCACCACCTGAGACCTGCCACGCTGCGGCGTTCCAGTTCGGTCAGACCCCCCAGGTCGGTGGCGGTCTGTTCCGTTCGCGCGAGAAAGTACCACTCGTCCTGTTCCCAGCGACGGCCGTCGAAGGGGAAGGAGCACCTGCGCTTCCAGAGGACCGGGCCGAGTTCGATGTCCCTGATTCCGGTCTCCTCGGCGAGCTCGCGACGGGCGGCCTGCTCGTGGCTCTCGTCGCCCTCCAGCCCGCCGCCCGGAGTGAACCACCAGGTCTTCGCGGGATCCTCGGGTTCGAAGCCGTGGAGCAGCAGAATCCGGTCCTGCGGGTCGAGGAGGACGACCCGGGCGACCGTCCGGATCTCAGCGGGCACCCGCCACCGCCTTCGCGGACTTGCCGCGCCGCCGCGTCCACGCGGCCACCGGTCCGTAGGCGCAGCCGCCCAGGATCAGGATCACGCCCAGTCCCACGGCCGAGAGCTGGAGCAGCAGCGGCCCACGGGACGAGATACCGCCGGGAAGCGCGGCGAAACCGTCCGCCGGGTCGAGCATGCCGCGGGAGGGCCAGGCCACGGCGTCGACCCGCGCCTGGACCGTGTCGCGCGGCACCGCACCCTGCCCCTCCTCCGCCATGTGGACCCGGGAGTCCAGGGAGGTCAACCGGTTGTCGCCGAGCAGGAAGAGCTCCCCCTCGGGGACCTCCGCGCTGAATTCCGACGAGGCCGCCGGGGCGGAGCCCCCGCTCTCCCCGGACGCCCCGAGATCTCCGGAGCTACCCGCCGGCTTCTGCAGATACGGTTCCTCGATCGGCACGTCGTTCACGGTCAGCCGGCCCTTCGCGTCGCAGCAGACCACGGTGTCGCCTCCGGTCCCGATGACCCGCTTGACCATCGGGGAGTCGCTCCACACCTTGTCCGTGAAGACCACGACGTCGCCGCGCCGCACCTCGTCGCCCGATATCCGCTGCGCCAGCACCTTGGACCCGGCCGCCACGGTCGGGGACATCGAATCGGTCGGCACGGTGTACGGCCGGTACACCAGCGCGGCCCAGGCGAACCCGCCGAGGAAAAGCACACAGCCGACGGCCACGGTCAGACCCGACAGCACACTGCCGAGCCGGCCGTGGCCGTCCGTACGTCCTGTTCCACTCATCCCAGCGTCCCCCATCGGAGATCGACAATCGCTGATCCGAGTCGGCACACTACCCGTCGGTACGTCCGCCGGTCAGCCTCCTGCGACGCCAGAAGACCAGGGGCAGCGCTCCTGCCACTCCGAGCGCGGCCGGAGCGGCCGCCGCCGCGGCGTTCAGGCCGGACTGGTCGAAGGTGCTGGGCACCGGCAGTGTCGCCCAGCGGTTGACGGGCCAGGCCACCAGCACGGCACGGCCGACGACGTCGTCGACGGAGACGGTGCCCTGGCCGGGGAGGTTCTGGTGGTAGCGGGAGTCCAGAGAATTCTGACGGTGGTCGCCCATGACCCAGATCCGGCCCTCGGGGACCTTGATCGGGCCGAACGGCTTGTCGTCGCAGGGGGTGTTGCCCGGGTAGATGAACGACTTCTCGTCCAGAGCCTTCCCGTTCACCGTGACGGGGCCGTTCTGCTTGCACTCCACCGTGTCGCCGCCCACCGCGATGACCCGCTTGATCAGGTCCTTCTCCTCGGCGGAGGGCATGAGCCCGATGAAGCTGAGGAACCTCTGCGCGATGTTCGGATCGGGGGTGGCCGTACCCTCCAGCCAACCGCCCGGGTCGTGGAAGACGACGACCTCGCCGCGTTCCGGCTCGGAGCCGAACCACGGGGTGAGCTTGTCCACCAGCACCCGGTCACCGCGCTGCAGCGTGTCCTGCATGGAGTCCGAGGGGATCGAGAACGCCTGGACCAGGAAGGTCTTGATCAGCAGGGCCAGGACGAGCGCGATCCCGATGAGGAGCGGCAGCTCCTTCCAGAAGGAACGCTGCTTGGGGCCTCCGGCAGCACTGCTCGGAGTGTCGTCATCCCCCGTCCGGTCCGCCGCCGTGTCTGCCGGGTCCCCGTCCCGTCCGGGCCGGTCCTCGGGTTCGTCGTGTCCGGATCGTGCGCCGACCGCCAAATCCCCCACATCCACTCCTCAATCCGTGCCACGGCCCGCGCCGGATGCGACGCAGGCCCATCACTCCCATAACGAGCGGGAGTTCCGCAGGGGTCGGGAGCGGGATCATTCCGTAGGGATCCTGGTGGGACACACTATGCGAGAGACCGGGGGCGGCCGACGCTCCCGCCGCCGCGTCCGGCACCCCGGCGAACGCGTCGCGGTGCCCCGGCGTGGCCCAGCTCCCCACCGGCCAGGCGATGACCACGGCGCGCCCCACGACGTCCGACAGCGGCACCGTGCCGTCGAAGCCGTTGCCGAGGTGGTAGCGGGAGTCGGCGGAATTGGACCGGTGGTCGCCCATGACGAAGATCCGGCCCTCGGGAACCTTTACCTCGAATTGGATGGCCGATGGCACATCCCCAAGGTTCAGGTAGGGCTCGTCGACGGCCACCCCGTTGACCGTGAGCCTTCCGTCCTCGCCGCAGCACTTCACGGTGTCGCCGCCGACCGCGATCACCCGCTTGATCAGGTCCTGTTCGTCGGCGGAGGGCAGCAGCCCGATGAAGGTGAGGAGCTCCTTCGCCTGCCGGACACCGGCCGGTGCGGTGTCGGTGCTCGCGGTCCCGCTCTCTCCCAGCCAGCCCCCGGGGTCCTTGAAGACCACCACGTCGCCCCGCTGCGGCTCCGCGTGGAACCACGGCGTGAACTTGTCGACCAGGACCCGGTCACCGATCTGGATGGTCTGTTCCATCGACCCGGAGGGGATCACGAAGGCCTGGACGACGAAGGTCTTGAGAAACAGCGCGATGAGCAGTGCGAACACCAGCAGGAGGGGTACCTCGACCACCCGGGACCTGCGGCGCCGCCGCGCGACCCGTCGCGCCAGCTTCCGGCGCTCGGCCCGGGTGGGTGCCTTGCGGTCGCCCCCGGTCCCGTCCGGCGGGGCGGACCGGTCCGCGTCCACAGCTCCGTACGGAACGTCCTCGGGCGCCGGGCGGCTCCCCCTGCCGCGGCTACCCATGCGAGCCGTCCGGCGCGGGTACTCCGTCGAAGGCGTCACCGGAGCCGGTCGGCGCCCCCGCCCGGCTCCAGGGCCAGCCGATCAGGTCCACCCGTCCGATCACCCGGTCCACCGGCACCATGCCGCCCCCGGGCTCCCCGAGGTGGCTGCGCGAGTCGCTGGAGCGGTCGCGGTGGTCGCCCATCATCCAGAGGGTGCCGTCCGGCACGACGATGTCGAACGGCACCCGGGACGGGGCGTCTCCCGTGTGCAGGTACTCCTCGTCCAGGGGGGTGCCGTTCACCTCGAGCCGGCCGTTCCGGTCGCAGCAGACCACGTGGTCACCGCCCACACCGACGACCCGTTTCACGAAGTCGGTGTCCGGAGGATCGGCCAGCCCCAGGACCGCGGCCGCCCCGCGCAGCAGTCCGGCGACGGGGTTGTGGCCCGCGGTGTCCGGCACGAAGGAGCCGGTGCCGTCGAAGACCACGACGTCTCCTCTTTCCGGCGTGGAGCCGGAACGGTAGGCGAGCTTGTTCACGAACACCCGGTCCCCGACCCGCAGCGTGGGCTCCATCGAGCCGCTCGGAATGAGGAAGGGCTGGACGACGAACGCGCTGAGGAGGAGTACGGCGGCCGGCAGGGCGGCGCAGATCAGGGCAGCCCGTCGCAGCGCGGACCGCCGCCCGGTCCGCCCACCGTCGTCCCCACCCGGCTCACCCGGCAGGTCTCCGGCATCGGCCGGCCGGTCCTCGGGGTTCCCGGAACGCGAAAAGCGCGATCGCTCCTGCGAACCCTTCGCGGGTCCCAGGGAGCGATCGCGCTTCGTGTGCTGTTCTTCCGTGTCCATCGCGGCCGAAGCCTATCCGGCCGCGCTGTGGACGCCGGTGTCAGCTCAGCGGTCGCGCTTCTCCTTGATCTTCGCGGCCTTGCCGCGCAGCTCACGGAGGAAGTACAGCTTGGCGCGACGGACGTCACCGCGGGTGACGAGCTCGATCTTCTCGAAGATCGGGCTGTGCACCGGGAAGGTGCGCTCGACGCCGACGCTGAAGGAGACCTTGCGGACCGTGAAGGTCTCGCTGACGCCCGCGCCCTGACGGCGGATGACGATGCCCTTGAACTGCTGGATACGGGAGCGGTTGCCCTCGATCACGCGCACGTGGACGTTGACGGTGTCACCGGCGCGGAACGCCGGGAGGTCCGAACGCAGGGAGGCGGCGTTGACGCCATCGAGCAGGGAAGCCATTGTGTCTGCTTTCTTCGCCGATGCCACAGGTCATCGACGGGAGATCGTCTGGAAGATCGAATGCGCTGATCACGTCGGGCGGACGTCGTTCCCCCTGTGGCAGGGGCGCACGTCGGACGCACAGCAGCTGCTCATTCTTCCACGGCGGACGGCCTGCGCCAAAATCGGCCACCGGGCTCGGGCGCCCAGCCGAGGATGGAGAGGATCTCGCGGTCCTTCTTGTCGAAGTCGCTCGCGGCGCAGCGTTCGATCAGATCGGGCCTGTTCAGGGCTGTACGGGCGAACGCCTGGTCCCGGCGCCACCGTGCGATCTTCCCGTGGTGGCCGGTGAGCAGTACGTCCGGGATGGCACGGCCGCGCCACTCGGGGGGCTTGGTGTAGACGGGGCCTTCCAGCAGGTTGGCCATGGCGCCGGGAGCGAAGGAGTCGTCGCGGTGCGATTCGGCGTTGCCGAGGACACCGGGCAGCAGACGGGCCACGGCCTCCGTGACGACGAGCACGGCCGCCTCCCCTCCGGCCAGGACGTAGTCCCCGATGGAGACCTCCACGACCGGCACGCGGGTGGCGTACTCCTCCATCACACGGCGGTCGATGCCCTCGTACCGCGCCGGGGTGAAGACCAGCCAGGGCCGCTCGGAGAGCTCGACCGCGAGTTCCTGGCTGAAGGGGCGTCCACTGGGCGTGGGCACGACCATGACCGGGCTGTGCGCGCCGGACTCGTAGCCGTCGGCGAGCACCTGGTCGAGGGCGTCGCCCCAGGGCTCGGTCTTCATGACCATGCCGGGGCCGCCGCCGTACGGGGTGTCGTCCACCGTGTTGTGCCGGTCGTACGTCCACTCCCGCAGGTCGTGGACGTGCACGTCGAGGCTGCCCCGGGCGCGGGCCTTGCCCACGAGCGAGACGTTCAGCGGTTCGAGGTACTCGGGAAAGATCGTGACGACGTCGAGACGCATTACGCCTTGCTCCCCGCGCCGGCCCCGTCGGCGCTGCCGCCGTCCTCCTCGTCGCCGCCCTCAGCCTCCTCGTCGCGCGAGGAGGCGACGACCGCCTCGCTCGCGTCGATCAGACCGGGCGGCGGGTCGATGACGGCCCGCTGCTCCTCCAGGTCGATCTCGGTGACGATCTCCTCGACGAAGGGGATCATCACCTCGCTGCCGTCCGGGCGCTCCACGATGAACAGGTCCTGCGAGGGCAGGTGGGTGATCTCGGTGATCCGGCCGATCTCGGTGCCGTCGGCGAGGACCACGTCGAGGTCCATCAGCTGGTGGTCGTAGAACTCCTCCGGGTCCTCGGGGAGCTCGTCGGGGTCCACCTCGGCGATCAGCAGGGTGTTGCGCAGCGCTTCGGCGCCGGTCCGGTCGGTCACACCCGCGAAGCGGAGCAGCAGCCGGCCGCTGTGCACCCGGCCGGTCTCGATCGTGAGGGGTCCCACTCCCGCCGGCTCGGTGGCGAGCACGGCGCCGGGGCCGAGTCGCAGCTCCGGCTCGTCCGTGCGGACCTCGACGGTGACTTCGCCCTTGATGCCGTGGGCGCGGCCGATCCGCGCAACTACCAACTGCACGCTGATTCTCCGATTGATGGGGCGGACGCGGGCGTCCGGCATGAGCCGGGCGACAGCGCCGGGGGTACGGGAGGGCCGCCCCGGGCACCGCTGGGCCGTGTCCGACGATTCCCGTCGGGCGGACGGTGTCGGACGCGGCCTCGGGGCCGGAGCGACGACAAGGGCCGGGGACGGCTGTGAAGCCCTCCCCGGCCCTGGCCGGTGTTCAACCTTTTCAGCGCACCTGGTCCACGTCGACGAGGTCGACACGGATGCCACGGCCGCCGATGGCGCCCACGACAGTGCGCAGAGCACGCGCGGTGCGGCCATTGCGGCCGATCACCTTGCCGAGGTCGTCGGGGTGCACCCGGACCTCCAGCACGCGTCCGCGGCGCAGATCACGCGAGGCGACCTGCACATCGTCGGGGTTGTCGACGATGCCCTTCACGAGGTGCTCGAGAGCCTCCTCGAGCATGCTCAGGCCTCGGTCGACTCGGCGGCGTCGGCCGCCTCGTCAGCCTTCTTCTCGGACTTCTTGGCCTTCGGGGTGATGGCCTCACCCTTGGCCTCGTCGCCGTCGGAGGTCAGAGCCTCGAACAGCGCACGCTTGTCAGCCTTGGGCTCCGGCTGCAGCAGCGGCGCGGGGGCCGGGAGGCCCTTGTGGGCCTGCCAGTCACCGGTGAGCTTCAGGATCGCCAGGACGGGCTCGGTCGGCTGAGCGCCGACGGACAGCCAGTACTGCGCGCGCTCCGCGTTGACCTCGATGCGGGACGGGTTCTGCACCGGGTGGTACAGGCCGATCTCCTCGATGGCCCGGCCGTCACGGCGGGTGCGGGAGTCGGCGACGACGATGCGGTAGTGAGGCGAACGGATCTTGCCCAGACGCTTCAGCTTGATCTTGACTGCCACGGAAGTGGTGTCTCCTGGTCTTGACGGGATTGGGCACGACGAAATGCCACGTGGGGTTGTGGCACCCGAGGTGCCCGATGGACGCGTCAGCCGGAGGAGAGAGGGGTCCTGTGCGACTGTCGAGTGCAGCTGTCCATTGTGCCACACGCCATCGGCTCACCCCACCGCGACGGTGGCTTCCGGGATCCGGAACGGCTTGCCGCAGCCCCCGCAGACGATCGGCGCCTGGGCGAGGACCGAGGGGACGACGCGGACGTTGCGTCCGCAGTCGCAGACGGCCTTGACGCGGACGCCGCCGCCGGACGAACCGTGCCGGGCGGCGGGACCCCGGAAGGACCGCTTGGTGTCGGCGGCCGTCGCCACGGTGTGCGCCTTCAGCGCACGCTGGAGGCGTTCGGCCGTGGGGCGGTAGCGCCTCTTGGCCTCCGCGTCGAGGGTGACCAGCGAGAAGCCGCTGCTGGGATGGGGCTCCTCGGTGTGGTCGAGGCCCAGCTCTTCGGCGATCGCGAGAAAACGTCGGTTGTGGTACCTGCCGGCGCGGGAGGTGTCGCGGACACCTCGGGCGGCGGCGATGCCGTGGACTGCCTCGTGGAGCAGTCGCTCGAAGGAGAGTTCGGCGCCACAGGCGGACGAGGACTCTCCGATCAGGGACTCGGGTGCGGCGAGATCGGGCAGCTCGGGGTGGTACCGCTGAATGTCGGCCCACGCCTGTGCCAGCTCTGCGGCAAGTACAGGTGGTGTCGTGCTCACGTCGTGATAACGAGCCTGAGGGCCCCGGTGTTCCTATTCCGGGGCATCCCAAATAATTTGCACGTACCAGCCGGTTGGCGGCGATGCCCCGTGTACGCGGGCGGGTACGCCGAACTGCGGAGAAGCCGCACAGCTCACACCAAGCTCGTACGTAATAACACGTAGACACTCTCGTCGGGGTGCACGGGTCCGTACCGCTTTCGCACGCTTTCGCGCACCGTCCGGAGCCCGGGTCCGGATGAGGCGGCGGGACCGGGAACCGGAGCGGGAGACGCGGCCCGCACCCGGTCGGGGCGAGGCTACCGGGCCCGCCCCCCGGACGGAGCACCGGCCCCGCCCGCCGCCCCCGTGCGCGATCCGGCGCACGCGCGGCACGTCCGCCCGAGCTCCGCGACCACCCCCGTGACCACGCCGTACGCGGGCGATGGACGCTCGACGTGCTGCACCCGGCGTGGCGGGTGAGACTGGGCGGAAGGAACGGGAGGCTCACGCTCCGGAGGTCCGCCCGTCCCACCGCGGACCGCCGGACCGCGCGGCGCCACCCGGCGGACCGCAGGGTCCGCGAAGCTGATCGGTACCGCCTTCCCGACGGCGAGAGTCGGCGGTGCGGCGCACCCCGCCCCCAGAGGGCGCACGACCGGGGCGCGCAATGAATGACCCTGCGCCCCCTGGACGCGGCCGCTGATGCGCAGTTCCCTGACATACGGGGATGCGGACGCCCGCACGCGGGGGCGCCCATTCGGGCACGACCGAACCCTCTTGGCGATTGGGGTACATCCATGACACCAACGCTCGTCCGGCACCACAGGTACGCGGACACCCCCGCTCCGGTGGACACCGGTACCCGTGCCCGCGACTGGGCAGAGATCCAGGAGCGGATGCTGTCACCGCTGTACGAAGCGGTCTACGAAAGGCTCGAAATCGGGTCCGGCACCCGCATGCTCTCCCTCGGCTGCGGTTCCGGGCTCGCGCTGCTGATCGCGGCTGCCCGCGGGGCCCGGGTCACCGGTGTGGACACCGACCGCGACCGGCTCGCCCTGGCCCGGGGGCGGTTGCTGCCGCCGGGGACGGAGGGGCCCGCGGGGCGGGCCGGGCCGTACGGTCTCGCAGTCGGCGCGTCACCGCGGCTGGTCGACGCCGTCCCGGCGGCGGCCCCCGCGGACGGGGTTCCGTACAACCTGCTCACCGTCTTCGACCCGATCGGCTGCGCCCCGGGCGACTCCGAGGGGCTCACCCCCGCGCTGGAGGCCGCCGTACCGCTGGCGGCCCGGGGCGCGACCGTCGTACTGACCGGCTGGGGGCCGCCCGAGAGGTGTGCCACGGCCGCGGTGCTGGAGGTGGCGGACCGGCTCGCGAACCCGCCCGGCACAGCGCGCTCCGGCGCCCGGCGGCCGGCGCGGCGGGACGATCTGGAGGAGGTCGCCTCCCGTGCCGGGCTGAAACCGGACGGTTCGGGCCGGGTGTCCTGCCCGTTCGGCTATGCAGGCCTGGACAGCGCGGTCCGCGGGCTGCTCTCGACGGGGCTCTTCGACGCGGCGGTGGCGGCCACGGACTGCGGCCAGGTCGCCAAGGAGATCGCGGAGGCGCTGCATCCGCACCTGCGGTCGGACGGCACGGTGTGGATGCCGAACGTCTTCCGCTACCTGGTCTGCGTCTGCTGAGATCCGCCCGCGCCCCGTGGCGGCGTGAACGGACACGCTGCCACGGGGCGCCCTTTTTTCACACCGGGTGCGGCTTCTCCAGCCGGGTGATCCCCGCCGCGCGGTACGCCTCCGCCTCCTCCAGCGTCTCGTTCGCCAGCAGCGCCTCGGCGAGCGAGTCGAGACGGTCGCGGTTCTCCCGCAGCAGCCGGCAGGCGTCCTCGTAGCACTCGTCGACGATGCGCCGCATCTCCTCGTCGATCGCGTCCAGCGTGGCGGGCGCGGCCGACAGCCCGTACGCCTGCTGGGCGTCGGCCGGGATGGCCGTGAGCCTTCCCACCCGGTGGCTCATCCCCCACCGTCCGACCATGCCCCGCGCCAGGCTGGTGACCTGCTCCAGGTCGCTCTCGGCGCCCGTGGTGATGACGTCGTAGACCACGTGTTCGGCGGCCATGCCGCCGAGAGCGCCGATGATCCGGCCGCGCAGGTAGTCCTCGGTGTACGCGTACTTGTCGGCGTCCGGCGTGGAGAGCGTGACGCCGAGAGCACGACCCCGCGGCACGATGGTGACCTTGCGCACCGGGTCGGCTCCCGGCTGGAGCATGCCGAGCAGGGCGTGGCCGCTCTCGTGGTAGGCCGTCCTGCGGCGTTCCTCCTCCGGCATGACCAGCGGGCGTTCGGCGCCGAGCTGGACCTTCTCCAGCGCCTGGGAGAGGTCGGTCTGCTCGACCTCGGACCCCTTGCGCTTGACGGCCAGCAGCGCCGCCTCGTTGGCGAGGTTGGCGAGGTCCGCTCCGGTCATCCCGGGGGTGGCGCCCGCCACCCGGGACAGGTCGACTCCGTCGGCGAGCGGGATCCGGCGGGTGTGGATCTTCAGAATCGCCTCGCGGCCTCCCCGGTCGGGCGGGCTGACCTGCACGATGCGGTCGAATCTGCCGGGCCGGGTGAGGGCGGGGTCGAGTACGTCGGCCCGGTTGGTCGCGGCCAGCACGATCACGCCTTCGGAGCCGGAGAAGCCGTCCATCTCGGTGAGGATCTGGTTGAGCGTCTGCTCGCGTTCGTCGTGGCCGCCCATGCCCGCACCGCCGCCGCGGACGCGGCCGATGGTGTCGATCTCGTCGATGAAGACGATGGCGGGCGCGATCTTGCGGGCCTCGGCGAAGAGTTCGCGCACCCGGCCCGCGCCCACGCCCACGATCATCTCGATGAACTCGGAGGCGGAGGCGGAGAAGAACGGCACCCCGGCCTCGCCCGCGACGGCGCGCGCCAGCAGCGTCTTGCCGGTACCGGGCGGCCCGGCGAGCAGGACCCCGCCGGGCATGCGGGCGCCCATCTTCCGGTACGCCTCGGGGTTCTTCAGGAAGTCGACGACGTCGTTGAGTTCGCCCTCCACCTCGTCGATGCCGGCCACGTCGGCGAAGGTCGTGCGGGTGGAGCTCTCCAGGGCGACCGGTTTGGGCGGCGCCTTGCGCCCGAAGCCGCCCATCCCGCCGCCCGGACCGCCGCGCGACATCCGCCGGGCGATGAACACCCAGAGCAGGACGAGGAGCAGCATCGGCGCCAGCGAGATCAGGAGGTTGGCGAGGAAGCTCCGCTGCTGGACGACGGGCTCGGCGGTGACGGTGACGTCGTCGCCGACCAGTTCGTCCCAGAGGTCGTCGTCCGCGAAGGCGGGCCGCTGGGTGGTGAACTTGGTGTACTCGGTGTCCTCGCCGGGGACCTTCGCCTTCTTCTTGAGCTCGCCCTGGATGGCGTCGCCCTTGGAGTAGATCTTGGAGACGTTCCCGGCGCCGACCTGCTTGGTGAACTCGGTGTAGGCGATGGTCGGCTCGTCGTCGCCGTTGAAGAGGGAGAGCACCAGGTTGGCGAGGAGGTAGACGATCAGCGCGGTGAGCAGCAGCCGCCCCCAGCCGCCGGGCATCTTGCGCCGCTGCGGAGGGGGCGGGGGTGCTCCTTCGGAGCGCCAGGGCTGGTCGGGGCGATCGCGGGGAGGTACGGGGGTGGTCACACGCTCTCCTCTGCCGACGACCGTGAGTGGCGCTATTGGCGACATTAGGCGAGAAAGCGCCCCAGAGCCCCCGGAGAGTCCGCCCCCATGGGCCGTACGCGGCACGACCCGGCGACACGCGAGAAGGGGCGCGCACCGTCGCGGTG
>NZ_JBHWZJ010000067.1:0-25316 GCF_042728415.1 Streptomyces sp. NPDC060198
GGGCGAGTGGGCCGGAAGGCGCGTACGCCTCCTCGCCCCATGCCAGTCAGCACCGTCGGGGCTGGGTCGCCTTCCCCGAGCCGCACCGGGACGGGCTGTACCGGGGGCGCCCCGGGTGACGCCCCCGGAACGCTACGGCGTCGTGATGGCCGGCCGCGGAGCCGTGGGCATCCCGCTGCCGATGGCGAAGCTCGGGTGCGGGGGCTGGTTGTAGGCCGTGTTCTGCCAGGCCAGCGCGGTGCGGTACTGGGTGTCGTGGAGCAGCGTGGTGATGCGGGTCGTGGTCTCGTACGGCGTGGAGTAGATCCGCAGGGCGGTGTTGTTGGTCGTCGGCCAGACGACTTCCTCGCGCCAGTCGCCGAAGAGGTCCCCGGAGATCGCGGGGGTGGCCTTCGTGCCGTTGTTGGCGTGCACGGAGGCGCCGGTGAGCAGCCGGGTGTCGGACGAGGTGCCGTACTTGTCGATGTGGGTGGAGTCGAGCAGTTCGCGTGTGGTGTCGCCGTCCCACCAGGTCAGGAAGTTGGTGCTGGAGGGCTTGCGGGTGGCGACCACGGCACCGGAGGGGCTGCGTACGCCGTCGGCGGCGGAGGACCAGGACTCGGCGCCGGGGCTGCCGGACCAGATGTCGCCGGAGACGCCGCGGCCGTTGTCACCGTTGGCCGGGGTCGACCAGAGGATCTGTCCGGTGCGCGCGTCGGCCATCCAGGACGAGGGCTTGGAGCTGTCCTCGTCCACCTTGAACTCCTCCAGCCCTGCCCGGGAGGGGTCGAGGTCGCCGACGTGCTGGGCGTCGCCGTGACCGTTCTTGGTGGTCCACAGGGAGGCGCCGTTGTCGTCCACGGCCATGGCGCCGTACACGATCTCGTCCTTGCCGTCCGCGTCGACGTCGGCGACGGACAGCTGGTGATTGCCCTGGCCGTCGTATCCCCGGCCGGTGTTGGTGGAGCTGTTGGTGTCGAAGGTCCACCGCCGGGTGAACGCGCCGCCCCGCCAGTCCCAGGCGGCGATGACGGTACGTGTGTAGTAGCCGCGCGCCATGATGAGGGAGGGCCGGGAGCCGTCGAGGTAGGCGGTCCCGGCGAGGAAGCGGTCGACCCGGTTGCCGTAGGAGTCGCCCCACGAGGAGACGGTGCCGCGGGCGGGGACGTAGTCGACGGATCCCATGGCCGCGCCGGTGCGGCCGTTGAACATGGTCAGGTACTCGGGGCCGGTGAGGACGTAGCCCGAGGAGTTGCGGTAGTCGGCGGAAGCGCTGCCGATGGTGGTTCCCTTGCCGTCGACCGTGCCGTCCGAGGTCTTCATCGCGACTTCGGCCTCGCCGTCGCCGTCGTAGTCGTACACCTGGAACTGCGTGTAGTGCGCGCCCGAGCGGATGTTGCGGCCCAGGTCGACGCGCCACAGCCGGGTGCCGTCGAGCTTGATGCCGTCGACGACGGTGTTGCCGGTGTAGCCGGACTGGGAGTTGTCCTTGGCGTTGGTGGGCTGCCACTTGAGGACGAAGTCGAGGGCTCCGTCGCCGTCCAGGTCGCCCACGGAGACGTCGTTGGCCTCGTAGGTGTAAGCGACGCCGTCCGGGGTGGTGCCGCCGGCGGGCGGACTGATCGGCACGTCCTTGTATCCGGAGCGGAACTGGATGGCGTGGACGGAGTCGGCCTGTTCGACGCCGCCGACCACGGCGCGGACGGTGTAGTCGGCGGTGGCGGGGGCGTCGGCGTGGAAGTAGTTGGTCGAGCCGGTGATGGGCGAGGCATTGACCTTGGTGCCGGCCCGGTAGACGTTGAACGCGACGGCGTCGGGGTCCGTGCCGAGCCAGCGCCAGCTGATGAGGTTGCCGGTGTCGGTGTGCACGCTGACGATGCCCCGGTCCAGCGCCTCGGCCTGCCGCAGGGTGGCGGCGTGCGAGGTCTGTCCCGCGGCGACGAGGCCGGCGGCGGCGAGGAGAGCTGCGGTCAGCGAGCTGATCAGCGTGCGGGTCCGGGCGGTCCGGCGGCGCCTGCCACGCGGGTGGGGGGAACGGGCAAAAGCGGATGTGGGGTTCACGGTACGCACTTTCGGCCGGGGGCGGGTGACGGGTTGCGTACGTCAGTCGCCCCCGGCCGGACAAAGGTTGCCGCCCCGGCCGCCCCGGCCCGACGAAGGGTTGTCGCCCGGCTGACGCGCCCTCGCGACACGCCTCGCGGGTCCTCCCGGCCGTATCCGCTCAGCCGCCGTCGGGCGTGACCCTGGGCAGGGTCTTCTCACGGCTCCGCCGGCCCGCGCCCACGCGTGCCCCGATGCCGGCCGCGCTCGCGGCCGAGTGCAGGGAGCGCAGTGCGACGAGGAGGAAGCCGATGTCGTCGAGGTAGACGGGGTCGGGGATGAGGTCGACGGGCGAGATCGTGTAGATCACCGCGGCCCAGAACAGGGCCTTGGAGCGGAGCGGGATCCCGGCCTGGGTGAGGAGTTTGCGCGCACGCACGACACGTACGAGCAGGACGGCGGCGACACCCATGGTGAGCAGCGCGGCGACAGCGCCGATGACGAGCCAAGCGGTGAGGTCCATGGCTTCTCGTGTACCCGCTCCCGGGCCGCGCAGAGCACTCCCGTCGGGACGTTCCGCGGCCGGGCCGCCGCGTCCTCGGCCCGCACGGGACGGCCCCGCTCCTCAGCCGCGCTGTCCCGCCCTGCGGCGGTCGCGGCGCTTGAGCGCGCGGCGTTCGTCCTCCGCGAGTCCGCCCCACACCCCCGCGTCCTGGTTGTTGTCGAGGGCCCATCGCAGGCACTGCTCCCGTACGGGGCAGGTGTGGCAGACGGCTTTGGCTTCCTCGGCCTGGACGAGCGCGGGCCCGGTGCTCCCGATCGGGAAGAAGAGGTCCGGGTCCGCCTCTCGGCAGGCCGCTCGTGTGCGCCAGTTCTCCATGGTTCCCACTTCCGGTGGCCGGTTGGGTGTTTTCGTCTCTGGTGTCGGGTGACCGACAGCCGGGGGCCGAAACCACCTACCACCGAAAAGTTGCGTCCGGCGGACGGTGCAGGGCCAGCAGTGCCTGGTCGTCCTGCGGCCGGTCGCCGGTGTGGCGCCGGACATCGCGGATCAGGGCGTCGAGGATCTGCCCCGGCGCGACCGGGTCGCCCAGGGCGATGCGGCGCCTGGCCAGGACGGGCAGTCGAAGGGTGGCGTCGTAGAACGTGCCGGCGCTGTCCCGGGACTCGCTGACCCCGTCGGTGTAGAGGATGAGGGTGGCGCCGGGCGGGAAGTCGAAGGTGTCGATGGGCGCCGTCCAGTCCTGCAGCGCGCCGATGCCCAGCGGGGGTGCTTCCTCGGACGGAACGAGCAGCTTCGCGGCGCCTTGCACGTCGAGCAGGACCGGTGGGGGGTGCCCCCGGTTGACGAGGCGTACGGACGAGAGGTCGGCGGCGAATTCGGCGAGCAGGCCCGTCGTGAATCCCTCCGCCCGTTCCAGTCCGCCGCGGCGGTCGCCCTCCCGGGTGAGGGCCCGTTCCATGGCTCGGGCCAGGGCGGCGAGGTCCTCGGCCTCGTCCGCCGCGTACCGGAAGGCGCCGAGGTCGGAGCAGACCGCGCTGACCGCACCGAGGCCCTTGCCCCGTACGTCGCCGATCAGGGCGCGGACGCCGTGCGGGGTGTCCTGGACGACGTAGAGGTCGCCGCCGATGAGTGCCTCGTCCTCGGCGGGGACGTAGCGTGCCGCGACCTGCAAGGCCCCGATCCGCTCGGGCGGGTCGGGCAGGACGGCGCGCTGGGCCACGGCGGCCACCTGCCTGGCGCGCAGGGTGTGGGCGTACTGGCGGTCCAGCCTCCGGTTGATGAAGAGCGCCAGTACGGTCACGGCCAGCAGGGTGAGCTGGTTGGCGACCCCCCGGCGCCAGCCGAAGGTGCCGTCGACGCGTGCGAGCACCGCGTGCACGGCCATCGAGACGAGCCCGGTCAGAACGATGCCCCGGGGCCGCAGGAGCGGGCCCGCGATGACCGGTGCCGCGATGAGCAGCGGCGCCGAGGTCACGTCGTGCGGGGTCAGCAGGTCGACGACGACCGCCAGAACGATGACGACGGCGGGGATCCACTGCACACTCCTCGACTGCACCACTCCCCCACGCTGCACGCACCGCTTCCGGTCCGCATCCCGGCACGACGCGATCGGGCGGTGCCGCGCGAGGCGGGACGACCGGCCCTGTTCAGCGCTCTCCGTAGGGCATTGGCCAATACGAGAAGGATCTACGCACCGTTTTAGACTGAATTGACCGTATAAGTGGACGTTAAATCTTCCACCGCCTTGGCTCGGCGCCGATCCGGCCGGATAGGGTGAGCGATCCGGTGCACCGACCACGGGGGCGATCCTCGAAGCCACTGTCTGGTGACACCTTGTACGAGACCCGAGTGCCTTCAGGGGGAAGGCACCGCGTGGCCCCGACGGAGGATTCGGACACCGTGGACGCGCAAGGCCGTGGGCGGGCGGACGACATCGATCCCGCAGACCAATGGGTGCTCAACCCGAGCACCGGCGAATACGAACTGCGACTGACCCCTTCCGCGCCGCGACCGGGGAGAGCCGGCGTCCCGAGCCCGAGAGGGCCCGTCCGGGCGGAGGGCAGCCGCGGATCCGCGCCGGCCCGGCCCGACCGGGACACCCGGGCGCCCGGCCGTACGGAGTCGCCCGCCGGCCTTCCGGGGCCCCGCGGACGCCGGGGAGCTCCCGCCGAGCCACCGGGGCGCCGCGGGGCGCGGAACAAGCGGAAGCCGCGGAGCAAGCGGGTCCTGCTCTGGACCGGCGGCTCGATGGCCTTCGTGCTGGTGGCCGTCTCGGCCGCCGGTTACGCCTATCTCAAGCACCTCGAAGGCAACGTCACGACCACGGACGTGGGCAACGCCGGTGCCGCCGGCTTCAGCAAGGACAAAGCTTTCAACATACTGATCATCGGCACCGACAAGCGCACCGGCTCCGGCAACGAGGGATACGGGGATGCCGGCAGTGTCGGTCACGCCGACACCAACATCCTGCTGCACGTCTCCGAGGACCGGACGAACGCGACGGCGCTGAGCATCCCGCGCGACCTCATCGTCGACGTACCCGACTGCCCGACCAAGCAGGAGGACGGCACCGAGAAGATCGTGCCGGGGACGCAGCACGTCCGCTTCAACACCAGCCTCGGCCAGGACGGCCGCGACCCGGGCTGCACCATGCGTACCGTCAAGGCGGCAACCGGCATCTCGGTGGACCACTTCATGATGGCGGACTTCAACGCGGTGAAGACGCTGACGACCGCCGTCGAGGGGGTCGAGGTGTGCCTCGCCAAGGATGTCGACGACGCCGACTCGCACCTGAAGCTCGGCAAGGGGAAGCACACCATCCAGGGCGAGCAGGCGCTGGCCTTCCTCCGTACCCGGCACAGTTTCGGCAACCGGGGCGACCTCGACCGCATCGCGGTCCAGCAGCAGTTCCTCGGCTCGCTGATGCGCAAGATGTCCTCCAGCGACACACTCACCAGCCCCACCAAGCTGGTGAAGCTCGCGGAGGCGGCCACCAACGCGCTGACCGTGGACACCGGCATCGGCAAGGTAGGCACGCTCAAGGACATGGCGCTGGAGCTGAAGAAGGTCCCGCCGAAGAACATCTCCTTCACCACGGTGCCGGTGCTCGACAACCCGGACGAGCACCCCCCGGTGACGGTGGTCGTCGACCAGACCCTCGCACCCCCGGTCTTCCGGACCGTGACCGACGACGTCTCCTTGACCGCGGTGAAGCAGCAGAAGAAGAAGGAGGCCGCCTCGGTCGCCGCCCGCCTCAAGGGCACCCGGGCCGAGGCCGCCGACGTGCGGGTACGGGTCCTCAACGGGGGCGCCGAGAGCGGCTCCGCGCAGAAGACCGTCGACTGGCTGCAGAACGACGTGGGGGTGACGAAGTCCGAGAACGGCTCCAACGCGCCCGAGAAGCTGGCGAAGACGACGCTGGAGTACGCCCCCGACCAGGCGGACCAAGCCCGTCGGCTCGCCGCGCTGATGGGCCTGTCCGGGGCCGCGATGAAGCCGGGCGAGAGCGTCGTCAACGACCAGGGGATGCCCGCGATGACGCTGACCCTCGGCAAGGACTTCAAGGGTCCGGGGGTCTCCCTCACCGCCCCCGCGAAGGCACCGGACAACGTGACCAAGTCCACGGCCGACCAGGTGACGTGCGCGAAGTAGCCGGCTGACGGTCCGCTCCGGCGGACACGAACGGGCCCGGGCCCCGCCACTCCTGGTGGCTGCCCGGGCCCGTTCGCGCACGGCGGGCCGAGCGGGTCAGGCGGGCTCGGTGCGGCACTCCGGGTGACCCCAGCCTGCCGGGTTCTTCGCGATCATCTCCTGAGCCGCGTAGGCCTTGCCGCAGCGGCACCGACCGGCGAACTTGGCCCGGATCGTGGCCCCCGCGCGGGCCCCGCCCGAGGATGCCTTCGCGGTCTTCCCGGGCGCGCTCTTCACCGCCCGTGACGGGGCGGGCTCGGGCAGGGCGGCCGTCCCGTGGGCGGTGCCGGCGGGCAGCTGCGTCACGGCCGCCTCGCTGGCGGCCTGGTCGGCCAGCGCGTTCAGCGGATCGCCGCCGACCTGGTGGGCGGGGACGTACTGGAAGCGCACCGCACGGCCTGCCAGCAGCTCGTCGATGCGGACGACCAGCTCCTTGTTGGCGACCGGCTTGCCGCCCGAGGTCTTCCAGCCGTTGCGCTTCCAGCCGGGCAGCCACTTGGTCACCGCGTTCATGGCGTACTGCGAGTCCATGCGCACCTCGACCGGCACCGCCGGGTCGGTCGACTCCAGCAGCGAGCGCAGGGCGGTCAGCTCGGCGACGTTGTTGGTGGCGGTGCCCAGCGGTCCCGCCTCCCAGCGCTGCGGGCGCCCCGCGGCGTCCGCGACCACCCACGCCCAGGCGGCGGGCCCGGGGTTGCCCTTCGACGCCCCGTCACACGCGGCGATGATGCTCTCGTCCATACCCACGATCATGCCAGCCCCGAAAGGCCGCTCCGGACGCCGTACCCCGTTCCGGTCCTTCGCTCCGGCGAGGACCGCGGTGACGGCGGCGACCGGGGCGACGGCCGGGGCGGCGGCGGCTGCCTTCAGGGCACGATCGAGTCGACGTATCCGCCGTCCACCCGGACCGCCGCACCCGTGGTGGCGGAGGCCTGGGTGGAGCTGAGGTAGACCACCAGGTTGGCGATCTCCTCGGGTTCGATGAGGCGCTGGAGCAGTGACTGGGGCCGGTGCAGACGCATGAACGCGCGCTGTGCCTCGTCCCAGGGCTGGTCCTCGTCCACGAGCTCGTACACGAACTTCTCGACGCCTCCGGTGTGGGTGGGGCCGGCGATCACCGAGTTGACCGTCACTCCGGTTCCGGCCGCTTCCTTGGCGAAGCCCCGGGAGACCGCGAGCAGCGCGGTCTTGGACATGCCGTAGTGGATCATCTCGGCGGGGATCACGAGAGCCGAGTCGCTCGCGATGTTCTGCACCCTCCCCCAGCCCCTGTCCTTCATCCCGGGCAGATAGCGGCGGATCAGCCGGACCGCGCTGAGGACGTTCGTGTCGAAGTAGGTCCGCCACTCCTCGTCGGTGATCTCCAGCGGAGGACGCGCCCCGAAGATGCCGAGGTTGTTGACGAGGACGTCGGCCTCCGGAACGGCCCGCTGGAGACGCTCGGCGCCCTCCTCGGTGACCAGGTCGCAGGCCACGCTCTCGACATCCGCGTCCGGGGCCCCGTCCCGCAGGGTCCGCGCCGCCGACTCCAGCCGGTCCGCGTCTCGTCCGGTCAGCACCACCGAGGCGCCCGCAGCGGCGAGGCCTGAGGCGATGGCGAGACCGATGCCCTGCGACGATCCGGTGACGACAGCCTTCTTGCCCGTCAAGTCGATTCGCACCTCGTGGTTCCTTCCGCCGGGTTCCGGGTGCCGCACAGCGGCACGCGTGTCCACCGTCGCACCGCGTGGGGCGGACCGCTTCCGGAGCCGGTGGACACTGATCCGGGGCCGGTCCGGCGTGTCCACGCGACCGGGCCCGGCCCCGCGCGACGATGAACCCCCTTGACCTCAACAATGCTTGAGGTCCTAGTTTCCTGTCCCACGGGCCCTCTCGGGCCGTACGTCGGTCGGAAGAACCCGGAGCCCCTGCATGGACATGGAATTCACCGCCTGGTCGTCGCTGCACAGCGTGATGAACGCCGAGCGCGACCGGCGGCCGTTCTCGAGGGCGACCCTGCGCCGCATCGTCGACTTCGCCCGACCGCACCGTCGCCGCCTGCTGCGGTTCCTGGTCGCCAGCGTGGCGGGAGCCCTGCTGGCGGTGGCCACCCCGGTCCTCGCGGGCAAGGTGGTCGACGCGATCGTACGGGGTGGCCCGAGCGACACCGTCGTCCGTCTCGCGCTCCTCATCGCGCTCATCGCGGTGGCCGACGCGTGCCTCGGGCTGGTCACCCGCTGGCTGTCGTCGAACCTGGGCGAGGGTCTCATCCTGGATCTGCGGACGGCGGTCTTCGACCACGTCCAGCGGATGCCGGTGGCCTTCTTCACCCGTACGCGCACGGGGGCACTGGTGAGCCGGCTGAACAGCGACGTCATCGGGGCCCAGCGGGCGTTCAGCAACACCCTCTCGGGCGTGGTCTCCAACCTCGTGACCCTGGTCCTGACGCTCGCCGTGATGCTCGGCATCTCCTGGCAGATCACGCTGCTCGCCCTGGTGCTGCTGCCGGTGTTCGTCGTCCCGGCACGCCGCCGGGGCGCCCGGATGGCTTCGCTGCAACGGGAGGCCGCCGCGCACAACGCGGCCATGGCGACGCAGATGACGGAGCGCTTCTCGGCGCCGGGCGCGACGCTCGTCAAGCTGTTCGGGAGGCCCGCGGACGAGTCCGCCGAGTTCGCCGCACGGGCCCGCCGGGTGCGGGACATCGGCGTCCGTACGGCCATGGCACAGTCCGGTTTCATCACCGCCCTCACCCTGGTCTCCGCACTGGCGCTCGCGTTGGTCTACGGACTCGGCGGCCACTACGCCCAGCAGGGCACGCTCGAACCCGGTGCCGTCGTCTCGCTCGCGCTGCTGCTGACCCGCCTGTACGCGCCGCTCACCTCGCTCGCCGGGGCACGGGTGGAGGTGATGAGCGCCCTGGTGAGCTTCGAGCGCGTCTTCGAGATCCTGGACCTGAAGCCGCTGATCGCCGAGAAGCCGGATGCGCGTCGGGTGCCGGACGGGCCGGTCTCGGTGGAGTTCGACGGCGTCACATTCGCCTATCCGTCCGCCGACAAGGTCTCCCTGGCGTCGCTGGAGGCGGTCGCCACGCTGGACGACCGGGGCGGTGCCGAGGTGCTGCACCAGGTGTCCTTCACGGCGCGACCCGGCCGGATGGTCGCGCTGGTCGGCTCGTCGGGGGCGGGGAAGTCCACCATCGCGCAGCTGCTCCCGCGGCTGTACGACGCCGACGCGGGGGCCGTCCGGCTGAACGGCGTGGACGTCCGCGACCTGACAGCCGACTCACTGCGCGAGACGATCGGCATGGTGACCCAGGACGGGCACCTGTTCCACGAGTCCGTGCGGGCCAACCTGCTGCTGGCGCGGCCCGAGGCCCCGGAGGAGGAGATCTGGGACGCCCTGCGCCGCTCGCGGCTCGACGGGCTGGTGGCCTCGCTCCCGGACGGGCTGGACACGGTGGTCGGCGAGCGCGGCTACCGGCTCTCGGGCGGGGAGCGGCAGCGGCTCACCATCGCTCGGCTGCTGCTCGCCCGTCAGCGGGTGGTGATCCTCGACGAGGCGACCGCCCACCTCGACTCCACCTCGGAGGCGTCGGTGCAGGAGGCGCTGGCCGAAGCCCTGGAGGGCCGGACCGCGCTGGTGATCGCCCACCGGCTTTCGACGGTGCGCGCGGCCGACCAGATCCTCGTCGTGGAGGCGGGGCACATCGTCGAACGCGGCACCCACGAGGAGCTCCTCGCCGTCGGCGGACGGTACGAGGAGCTGTACCGCACCCAGTTCGAGCGCCCGGACACCGCGCCGCACGCGGTGGGGTGACCGGGCGTGCCGCGGTGGCTTCCGGGCCGGTCGCCCGGAAGCCGGCCCGTCAGTCCAGACCGAGTCGACGCGTCGCCGCTCCGACCGTCTGGTCGAGGAGCACGGCGATGGTCATCGGCCCGACACCGCCGGGCACCGGGGTGATCAGCCCGGCCCGTTCACGGGCGGACTCGAAGTCGACGTCCCCGACGTTGCCGGGGTTGTAGCCCGCGTCGATCACCACCGCCCCGGGCTTGATGTCCGCACCGGCGATGAAGCGCGGCCTGCCGACCGCGGCGATCAGCACGTCGGCCTCCCGCACGAGCCCCGGCAGGCCGACCGTACGGGAGTGGCAGTACGTCACCGTGGCGTCCCGGCCGAGCAGGAGCATGCCGGCCGGCTTGCCGAGGATGGCGCTGCGCCCCACGACGACGGCGTGCTTGCCGGCGAGGTCGACCTCGTACGCGTCGAGCAGCCGCATGATCCCGCCCGGGGTGCAGGAGACGAAGCCGGGCAGGCCGAATCCCATGGCGGCGAAGGAGTGCATGGTGACGCCGTCGACGTCCTTCTCCGGCGCGATCGCCTCGAACGCGGCGCGCTCGTCGATGTGGGGGCCCATCGGGTGCTGGAGCAGGATGCCGTGCACTCCGGGGTCTTCGGAGAGCTCCGTGATCGCCTCGACGAGCCCGGCGGTGGAGACCTCGGCGGGCAGAGCCACATGACGCGACTCGATGCCTGCCTTCGCGCACCGGGCGCGCTTCATCCGTACGTAGGTCACCGAAGCGGGGTCCTCACCGACGAGTACGGTCGCCAGGCAGGGGGCCGTCCCCGTTCTCCGCTGGATGTCGGCCGCCGAGGCGGAGACCGCTTCGAGGGTACGACGGGCGAGGGCGGTGCCGTCCATGAGACGGGCTGTCTGTGTCGGGGCCACGTGCTGCTCCTGAGCTTCACTGTGGAGTGCCCAGGCGTACGGCAGCGACAAGGTGTCAGTCCGCTCCCCGGTGGTACTCCACCTGAACGCCAGTCACGGCCCGCTCGCCATCCTAAGGGTTGTCCCGCGATTCGTGGTGGATCGGTGCGAGGCTTCGGATGCGGTGCATCGCAAGGCGGAGGGGCGTCCGGATACTGGATGCATGCGGGACGTTCCGACAACGCGGCGAGGTGCCGTGGCTGTCGTCGCGCACCCGCCAGGAATCGCGGGACAGCCCTTGAGCGTGGTGCGAAAGTCCCGCGACCGGACGATTGCCGGTGTCCTGGGATGATCGGTGAATGAGCGAGCGTGAGCGGCAGGAATTGACCAAGTCCGAGGGCGCGTTCATGGTCAATGCATGTGAGATCGACATCTTGGCCGGTGTCTGGGGCGACCTCGACGATGCCGATCGGTCCCGGCCCGTCGACGAGCTGGCGGGGATCTTGCTCACTCTCGTCGATCGTGGCTGGATCGAGGTTCGTCGAGTCGCCCCGTGGACGCCCTCGTCAGGGGAGGGGAAGGGCTCCCAGCCAGGGGAGCTGGTGCCGCGGGATCAGCTCCGGACGGTCCTGGAGAACGCGGCCAACTGGGAGTACCCGGATGACTTCAGCTGGATCGGTGCGGTGACCCTGGTGGAGACCGAAGCGGGTAAGAAGATCATCAGATGACCGAGTGGCCCCCCGTGGCAGGGTCTCTTCGGACCGTGTGGCCGGGGTGGTTCGAGTTGGCCGGGGTGGACGGTCGCAGGAGCCCGAAGGGGGCCCCGATCGGGAGGCGGGACACCGGGACCGACTCTCCCGGCTTCGAGCCGGCCCAACGGGTCACCCGGGACCGGGGCGGCCTGCACGGGGACCGGTGGTAGGGGCTCCGAGTCCCCCGGCCCGGGTCAGTCGCGTCCGGCCCGTGCCACGCGTACGAGCCTGGCGGCACCGCTCGCCATACGCCCCGCCCCCGCCCCGCCCGCCCTGTGCCGGTGCAGCACCGCGCGACCGCAGCCGCGCCACTGCGAGGGCGGTACGGGACTGCCGGGCCCGGGGCGGGTGAGCAGCGCGTTCACCGATGCCATCGGGTCACCGGCGGCCACCCTCGCCAGCAGGACACCGGCGACGAGCGGGAGGAGAGCACCGGCCAGGGCGGAGCCGGCCACGGTGACGTGGCGGATGCGGGGGCGCAGACTCGAAGAGGTGGACGTCGAACCGGTGGGCCCTGGGGCGGCGGGCCTCGAATGGGTGGGCATGGTCCCATTCGACCGCCGGTGGACCGACCGTCGGATGCGCCGCCCTACTCACTCCGCCGCGGCCCCGTACTCATGAACCGGGTCATGCCACCCCGTTGTCGGCTCGCAGCAGCCGCAGGAACGCCTTGAGACCGGTGATGATCTCCTCGTTGCTGGTCAGTCGGTTCACCGTCGACTCGAACTCCCGCGCCAAGGACTCGATCCGGCGGTCGGCCTCATCGGCCCGCCGGTGCGCGGAGAGTGCCGAGGCATCGACGGTGCGCCGGAGTTCGGCGAGGGCCCGGTACTGCTCCTCCGCCCGCTCCTCCAGGGCCTTCGTACCCGCCGTCAGGCTGTCCACCCGGCCCCGCAGCTCCACCACGTCGTCGCGCGGGAAGGTGACGTCCTTGAGGAGGGAGCCGAGTCGTTCCCTCAGTTGGGCGAAGTAGGCACCGGCAGGCCGGAACACGGTACTCAGGAGGAAGAAGGCGGCCACCCAGTAGCCCGCCCTGCCCCCGAGCAGGACGGTGGCCACGAGGACCAGCAGCGCCGTCACGGCATGGCCCGCCACCGCCACCCGCAGCATCATTCGCGCGATGCGCTCCGCCTCGTCGTCGCGGGCCCGGCCGATCTCCAGACCTTTCTCCCGGCTGACGGCGATTTCGGCGAGGACGGACCGCGCCCGGAAGTAGAGGTTCCAGGGGAGGGTCAGCAGAAGAAGCAGCCAGAGCAGGCAGGCGATGCCGGCCCCCACCCCCAGGACCGTGGCGAGGGGTGCGTCGGTGGCGTACAGCAGCGCCACCGAGCCCGCCAGAACGGCGGCGGCGATGACCGCGCCCATGAACTTTCCCATGCTGCCCCCCGGTTTCGACCACGCCGACATGACGCCCCGTCATGGTTGTCCGGAAAGCCGCGCATACGCATGAGTACGGCTACTCAGCGCCCTCGGGCGTGTATCGAAAGCCCCGCCTGTCCGCCCTCCGGGCGGAGGGTGCCACTCTCGACACACGCCCTAAGGGTTGTCCCGCGATTCGTGGTGGATCAGTGCGCGGCGTCAGATGCGGTGCATCGCAAGGCGGAGGAGCGTCCGCATACTGGATGCATGCGGACGCTCCGACAACGCGGCGAGGTGCCGTAGCTGTCGTCGCGCACCCGCCAGGAATCGCGGGACAACCCTTAGGTCCGCAGGTCGGCGTAGACGGCGACCGGCAGGTGATCGCTGCCGGTGGCGGGCAGGGTCCGGATGCCGGTGAGGCGGACGGACCGTGCGAGGACCTGGTCGATCCTGGCCACCGGGAGGGCCTCGGGCCAGCTGAACGCCACGCCGGAGCCGGGGGCGTCCAGGCGTGCGAGCAACGGACCGAGTCCCCGGTCGTCCACGGTGCCGTTGAGGTCGCCGAGCAGCAGGACCCGCGCCAGCGGTTCGTCGCGGATCGCGGTGGCGAGGAGGGCGGCGCTCTCGTCGCGGAGTCCGGAGCGCAGGCCCGTCGCGCCGAGTCGGACGGAGGGCAGGTGGGCGACGTACACGGCGAGGTCGCCGTCCGGGGTGTGCGCGGTGGCCCTCAGACCCCGGTTCCACTCCTCCGCGATGCCGTCCGGCCGGATGTCCACGGGGCGCACGTCCGTCAGGGGGAAGGCCGACCAGAGCCCCACGGTGCCGCTCACCCCGTGGTGTGGGAAGCGCGACGCGAGGGCCTTCCCGTACACCGGCAGGGCCTGCGGCGTGAGCTCCTCCAGGGCCACGATCCTCGCCCCGCTCGCCGCCAGGGCCGCCGCGGTGCCCGCAGGGTCGGCGTTCTCGTCGCTCACGTTGTGCTGGACCACGACCAGGCGCCCGGAGTCGTCCGTCCCCGTGAGGAAGAGGCCGCCGAACCGGACGCCCCAGACGAGGGCGGGCAGAGTCGCGGCCACGACAGCGAGCGGCGCCCTCCTCAGGAGCCCGACGCAGAGCAGTAGCGGCACGGCGAGGCCGCACCACGGCAGCAGGGTCTCCAGCAGACTTCCCAGCCGGCCGGGGGTGTTGGGGACCACTCGGGGCACGGCGAGCAGCGCGGCGATCACCACGGCCGGCACCGGCAGCAGCGCTTTCCGGCGCCGGGGACGGTGCCGCCTTCGCCGGGCGGGCACGGGCGCATGGGCCCGCGGTTCACCCGGAGGCACGGGCGAGGGCATCCTTGCCGGTAGCATCGCTCTCCTCGGTCCGTACGGGTACGCCGGAGCGTCCGGCCCCCTGCGCCGGGGGTGGCACGGCCGGTGCAGAAGGCCGGACGCCGGTCCGGATCACACCGAAGGACGACGCGGCAGGAACGACGTCCGGTTCCGCCGGGGCCCACTCCCTCTTCGAGCGGGAAGGCGGGTGGCGGTGCGGCGGAGGCGTCTGAGCGGGGCACGAAATCGGGCCGACGGCGTGCGTGGCGAAACAGCGGCTTGCAGGAAATCAACCTGCTGATTCGGGTCCTTGACATCGCAGGTCAGCGCGTCGAGCGTCCGCACGTCGTTCTTCTGCGGGCCCTTGCTCCGGTGCGGGGCCACCGGAGCATTCGGCCGGACGGATCGGCTTTCCGGGTGAGCGGTGCTGTCGCCGTCGGTGAATTCGGGGAAGTCCCCCGACCGGTCCACCGCTTCCGCTCCCCCTTCGGGAAAGGACCGGGCCGGAATCACCGGCGAAAGGCGAAGCACTCTCCGGTGATTCCGGCCGGGAAGCGGCCGACAAGCACCTCGCCTGCCCTCGGGCAGCTTCTCCCCTTACCCAGGAAGAACGTTTCAGCACATGCGGCCCCGGAGCACACCGGCGTTCGAACAGCTCAGTGGGGCGCGGCATTCGGGTCTGGCGCGGCCGGTCGCACGAGCGAGTCATACACGCATTCCGGCTGACAGTCTGTCAAAGTGCACTTCTGTTTAACTCATTTTCCATCCTCGCGCGAAAGCGCGACGCGAACAGGCCCGCCCGGAAAGGCGGGCTCCCTGACCGCTCCCCGGAAATCACACAGAACGCACGCGCACACCTTTCGACCGGCCGCGCCCCTTCGACCGGTTACGTCGAGGGTGCGTGACGAAAACTGCCGAAGGCGCCGCGAGAACGTCACCCCGGAGCAATTCTGTTGAAGATTCTTCACCTCGTCCAGCCTGTGGAGGGCGGCGTCGCCCGGGTCGTCGTCGATCTCGTGCGGGCGCAGGTACGCTCCGGGCTCCTGCCCGTCGTGGCGTGTCCTGCCGACGGGCCGCTGGCCGCGCGGGCAGCCGCCGCGGGGGCGGAGGTCCACGACTGGCGGGCCGTTCGCAACCCCGGCCCCGGACTGGCCCGCGAGATCGCCGGAGCCCGGTCCCTGGTACGGGAACACCGCCCGCGGGTGGTGCACGCGCACAGCGCGAAGGCCGGTCTCGCGGGCCGGATGGCGGTACGCGGCCGTGTTCCCACCGTCTTCCAGCCGCACGCCTGGTCGTTCGAGGCAGTGCGGGGAGGAACCGCCTCCACCGCACTGAAGTGGGAGCGTTTCGGAGCACGTTGGGCGGACCGGGTGCTCTGTGTCAGCGTCTCGGAACGTCTGGCGGGCGAACGGGCGGGCATCGCGGCCCGCTGGTCGGTGATCCACAACGGCATCGATCTCGCCCACTTCCGCCCTACCGGTCCTCAGGGCCGCGCCGACGCCCGGGCCGCGCTCGGCCTCCCCGACGGACCGCCGCTGCTGATCTGCGTGGGCCGCCTGAGCCGGCAGAAGGGGCAGGACGTCCTGCTGGAGGCTTGGCGCACGATGCGTCCGGGGGCCGCCCGGCTCGCCCTGGTGGGCAGCGGACCGGAGGAGGCCCGGCTGCGCGAAGCGGCCCCGGCCGACGTGCTGTTCGCCGGAGCGGCCGACGACGTCCGTCCCTGGATCCACGCGGCCGACGCCGTCGTGCTGCCCTCGCGCTGGGAGGGCATGGCCCTCGCACCGCTGGAGGCGATGGCCTGCGGCAGACCGGTGGTGATGACCGACGTGGCAGGCGCCAGGGAGAGCCTGCCGCCCGGGCAGGACGCCCACTGCCTCGTCCCGCCGGACGACCCGGCGGCCCTCGCCGCCGCACTCACCGCCCTGCTGTCCGACACCGCGCTCCGTACGCGACTCGGCTTCGCCGCACAGCTGCACGCCCGCGCGGTCTTCGACGTACGCAGGTCAGCCGCGGAGGTCACCCGCCTCTACCAGGAACTTGTCCACCCGTCCGGCACCACGACGAGAGAGCGCACCGAGCGATGACGACGGAGAGTGCATCACTCCCGGGCACTGCCCGGGAGACCACGCTGCCCCCTGCTTCTTCCACCGTCCATCGGCCACGCGGCGGCCCCGTCCGGCGCTACTCCGAGCCGGTCGCCCGGCAGGTCGGCCGTCACCGGCTGACCGTGCTGCTCGTGGCGGCGGACGGGCTCGTCGCGGGCCTCACCCCGGCCGTGGGTCCCACGCCGCGGTGGCCGGTCGCCGTCTTCGCCGTCCAGGCTGCCGCACAGTTGCTGCTCCACTCGTCCCGCGGCCTGTACCGGCCCCGGCTGTCGCGCTGTGCGGCGGCCGAGTTCCCGGCGATCCTCGGGCTGACGCTGCTCCAGTGGTTCGTGACCGCCGAGACCCTGACCACGTACCACCCCCGCTACGCGGTCGGCTGGACCACGCTGTTCTGCGCGGTGGGGGTCCAGACGCTCTTCTGCTGCGTGGCGCGCGGTGTGCTGTACCGGGCAGGCGCGCGTTCCGCCGCCCGCCACCCCCGGCCGACCCTGGTCGTGGGATCCGGCCCGCTCGCCCGGAGTGCCACGACCGCGCTCAGGGACCGCGCGGAGTACGGCCTCCGGGCGGTGGGCCGGGTCGCGCTGTGCGCGGCGGACGCGGACCCGGCGGCGGACGACGGGCCGGCGGGCGGGACGCCGGTCCTGCGCACCCGCGAGGAGGTGGGCCGCACCGTCGTACGCGGGCGCGTGGGCCACGTGCTGTTCACCGAGCATCCTGCGGCGACGCCCGAGAACACCGACCTCTTCGCCCTCCTCGCCGACCACGGCTGCCGCATGTGGCTGCTGGAGCCTCCGGCGACGGGGGCGGTCCCCGAGCACCGGCCCCCGCGTCCTGACCACTTGTGGGGGTACTCCGCGCACCGCCTGCGCGCCGGGCGCCGGCATCCCTTCTCGCACGCGCTCAAGCGCGCGATGGACGTCGTCCTCGCTTCCGCCGCGCTGCTGGCCGCCTCCCCCGCGCTGGCGGCTTGCGCCTTCGCGGTACGGCTCTGCGACGGACCGGGCGTGCTCTTCCGGCAGGAGCGAATCGGCCTGCACGGAAAGCCGTTCACCCTCCTCAAGTTCCGTACGCTGCGGCCTTCCGACCCCCACGAGTCGGCCACCCGGTGGAACGTCGCCGGGGACCGGCGGATGAGCACGGTCGGCAAGGCGCTCCGCCGCACCTCGCTGGACGAACTGCCGCAGTTGTGGAACGTGCTGCGCGGGGACATGAGCCTGGTCGGCCCCCGCCCCGAACGCCCTTTCTTCGTCGCTCAGTTCAGCAGCATCCACCCCGGTTATCAGGCGCGTCACCGGATGCCCGTGGGCATCACGGGGCTGGCCCAGGTGAACGGGCTGCGCGGCGACACCTCGATCGAGGACCGTGCGCGCTTCGACAACCGGTACATCGAGACCTGGTCACTCTGGCAGGACGTCTGCGTACTCGCCCGCACCGTCCTCTCCCTTTTCCGGTGCGGAGGCAGCTGAGCATGACGACCCACACGACCGACGCTCCGGTCACACCCGCCGCGTCGCACGCGTCCGCCGCGGCACCGGCACCGCCCGCGAAGACAGTGCAGCCGCCCGGGGCCGGGTCCGCCCGGCTCTCGTCCGGTGCGCTGGATCTGTGGACCCTGCTGCCGCTGGTGGCGACCGTCCTGCTGCTCGCCCTCCCCGTCCGCGGCGCCGGCACGCCCGACTCCGGCGGAGCGCATCCGGCCGACCTCGCGTCGGGAGTGGCGGTGCTGTGCTGCCTGGGCAGGCTGCTGGCGCGGCGCGTCCGCCCCCTGCCGGCGGGCGCGGTGCTCGTCGCGGCTCTCGCCGTCACCGGGTTCGCCGTGGCGACCGTCACCGCCTCGGACCCGGTGGCGGCACTGCCCGGCTTCGTGCGCTATCTCCAGATCTTCGTCCTCGTACCGCTCGCCGTGTGCCTGACGGTCCGGGACGCCCGCGGCTTCCGGCTCCTCACCGCGGCCCTCGTCCTGCTCGCACTGGTCCAGGGGTTCGTCGGAATCCGCCAGTTCGCCACCGGCACCGGGGCCTCGTACATGGGCGAGGAGGTCCGCGCCGTCGGGACGTTCGGCCCCGGCGACATCATGGGCATGGCGACGGTCGTCGCGTACGGACTGCTCGCCGCAGTCCCGTACGCGCTCTGCCCGCCCGCCTCGGCCCGCCGCTGGCTGCGTCCGTGTGCGCTCGCCGTCACGGTGGGGCTGCTCGTGGCCCTCGCCGTCTCGTTCAGCCGGGGTTCGTGGATCGCGGCGGCGGTGGCCGCGCTCACGGTCGTCGTACTGACCGGGCGGCGCACGGCGACGCGGTCCCTGCTGATCCTGGGCGCGCTGTCGGTGGTCCTGGTCGGCGGGTTCGGCGTCGGCTCCGACATGGTCCGGGAGCGGCTCTCCAGCGTCACCGACGTCGCGCGGGCCCCCGACCGCTCCGTCAACGACCGCTACGCGCTGTGGGAGGCGGCCGGGAGCATGTGGCGGGAGCGTCCGGCGACCGGCGTCGGCCTCAAGGGCTTCCCGGAGTTCCGTGACGGACACGCCTCGGTCGGTCTTTCCTCCGGCAGCGACACGGAGGGGGCGGGACAGGAGTTCCGCAGGCAGTCCCTGCTCTCCCCGCACAACATGTACCTGCTGGTCCTCGGCGAGCAGGGGCTGATCGGGTTCGTCACCGTCGTGGGCGGCTGGCTGGCGGTACTCGTCGCGTCGGTGCGCGCCCTGTTCCTCGCCCGCCGCCGACGGGCCGGCGCGGTCGACTGCGGGCTGGTGGCCGTGGGACTGGTGGTGTGGCAGACCGTCGATTTCCTCTACTCGGACATCGGCGGGCCCACGACCGTGCTCACGGGTGTCGTGCTGGGACTGGGCGCGTGGTGGGCGCTGACCGCTCCGGAGAAGGCGGCCGGCGCGTGAGCGACACCACCACCGGGGCCGGCCCGGGCGCCGGGCCGCCGCCCGGGGCGGGGGAACCCGGGGTGGCGGCGCCCCGCCGCGCACCCCGTCCGGACCCGGGGCCGCCGGTCGCCGGGGTCCCGGCGGTGCATGCCGTCGCCACCGGCGGGACACCACCGGGCAAGCCCGCCCCGGTGCTGTCGCGGTTCCTGGCGCGTGCCGCGGCGGCGACCGCGGGGCTGACGCTGATCGGCGCCGTGCTGGGGCTGCTGCGCGACCAGACCGTCGCCCACTTCTTCGGAGCGGGCGGCGACAGTGACGCGTTCCTGGTCGCCTGGACCGTCCCGGAGATGGCGGCGACGCTGCTGATCGAGGACGGGATGGCGCTGCTGCTGGTCCCTGCGTTCAGCCAGGTGCTGGCCCGCCGGGCTGCCGCCGCCGGACCCGAGGGCACTGCGGACGAGCCGGTCCGCGCGTTCGTGGCGGCGACGCTCCCGCGGCTCTTCACCCTGCTGGCCGGGGGAGCGGCGCTGCTGTTCGCGGGTGCTCCCTGGGTGGTCGGCATGCTGGCCCCCGGACTGGCCGATCCCCGGCTGGCCGTGGACTGCACCCGGCTGACCGCCGTCACGGTGCTCACCTTCGGCATCACCGGGTACTTCAGCGCGGCACTGCGGGCGCACGGGAGCTTCGGGCCCCCGGCCGCCGTCTACGTCGCGTACAACGCCGGCATCATCGTGACGACCCTGTGTCTGCACTCGGTGTGGGGGGTGCGGGCCGCGGCGGTGGGGGTGGCGGTCGGCAGCGCGCTGATGGTCCTGGTCCAGGTCCCCTCCTTCTGTTCCCGGGTGCTCGGCCGGGAGAGAGCCGGGCGGCCGGAGGCCGGGAGCACGGCGGTACCCCGCCTCCCGCGACGTGCCCCGCGACTGCCCGGCGCCGTCGTCCTCGCGCCGGTTCTGCTGTTCGTGGTGGCCCGCCAGGCGCAGGTGCTGGTCGAACGGTTCCTCGCCTCCACACTTCCGGCCGGTTCGATCTCGCACCTGAACTACGCGCAGAAGGTCGCGCAGATGCCGATGGTGCTGTCGTTGATGATCTGCACGGTGACCTTCCCGGTGGTCGCGCAGGCCATGGCGGACGGCGACCGGGAGAGCGCCCGGCTGCGGGTCGAACGTGATCTGGCGCTGGCCGCGCTGGTGGTCCTGCTCGGCACCGCGATGGTCATCGGCTACGCCCCGCAGATCATCGAGGTCCTCTTCCAGCGCGGGGCGTTCAGTGCCCAGGACACGCGTGCCACCGCCGAGGTGATGCGGGTCTACGCGCTCGGACTGCTCGGCCACTGTCTCGTCGGCGCGCTGGGCCGGCCGTTCTTCTCCGCCGGGCGCCCCACCTGGTACCCCGGCTTCGCGATGGCGACCGGACTGGTGGTCACGACCGGTACCGGGTTCGCCGTGACGTACTCCTTCGGCGTTCTCGGCATCGCCGCCGCGAACGCGGCGGGAATCACGGTCACGGCGGCGCTCCTGCTCCAGGGGCTCGGCTCCCGGGTGGTCGCCATCGAGGTACGGACCGTGAGCCTCTCCCTCCTGCGCCTCGCCGTGCCCGCCGCGGTCGCCGCCGCGGCCGGCTGGGTCTCGGCGGGCGCCGTCACCGATCCCGTCCTGGGTCTCGCGGCCGGGTGCGTCCTCGTGCCCTGCGTCTTCCTCCTCACCGGACGCGCGTGCCGGGTTCCCGAAGTCGTCCATCTGCTGGCCCTGACCCGACAGAGGTTCGTCCATGGCAAATGATCCGTCGGCGCGCGTCGCCGCACCCCGCTCCCCCCACCCGGCCACCGCGGGCCGGCCGTGGATCTGGACCTACCACTCGGTGGGCGATCCCTCGGACGACCCGTACGGCATCACCGTCTCCCCGGAGCGCCTGGAAACCCAACTGGCCTGGCTGCGGAGCCGCCGGCTGACCGGCGTGGGGGTGGGGACCCTGCTGCGGGAGCACGCCCGGGGCAGGCGCGGCCTGGTGGGCCTGACCTTCGACGACGGATACGCGGACTTCGTGGACGAGGCCCTGCCGCTCCTTCGCCGGTACGGCTTCACCGCCACCGTGTTCGTCCTGCCCGGCCGTGACGGCGGAACCAACGAGTGGGACCCGAAGGGCCCGCGCAAGCCGCTCCTCACCCACACCCAGATCCGGCAACTCGCCCGCACGGGAATGGAGATCGGCTCCCACGGCCTCTACCACCGGGACCTGACGGCGCTGCCCGACGAGGAGCTCCACGCGGAGACCCGGCACAGCCGCGAACTCGTCCGGGAACTCACCGGGACCGCCCCGGAGGGCTTCTGCCATCCGTACGGCTACGCCGACCAGCGGGTGCTCGACTCGGTGCGCGAGGCGGGGTACGCGTACGGCTGCGCCCTGCAACCCGGCTCTCTCGTGGGCGGGTTCGCGCTGCCTCGCACCCACGTCAGCCACGCGGACCAGGGCCTGCGGCTGCGCGCGAAGGAGTTGCGGCACCACATGCGCCACCGGGCGGGCCGCACCCCTTCCGGCCCGGTTCCCTCGGGTCCGCTCGCGGAGGCCCGCCGGTGAAGGTACTGCACGTCATCACGGGTCTGGGAATCGGTGGCGCCGAACAGCAGTTGCGCCTGATGATCCGCCATCTTCCGGTCTCCTGCGACGTGGTGACACTCACCAACCCGGGAGCCGTGGCCGAAGGGCTGCGCGCCGACGGGGTGCGCGTCACCCACCTCGGCATGGCGGGCAACCGTGACCTGAGGGCCGTGGGCCGGCTCACCCGACTCGTCCGTCGCGGCGCGTACGACCTCGTGCACACCCACCTCTACCGAGCCTGCGTCTACGGGAGGGTCGCCGCGAGGCTGGCCGGGGTCCGTGCCGGCGTCCTGACCGAACACTCCCTGGGGCACGCGGAGATCGAGGGCCGTCCGCTGACCGCCGGCACCCGTGCGCTCTATCTGGGCACCGAACGGCTGGGCTCCGCGACGGTCGCGGTCTCCCCCACCGTGGCCGGCCGGCTGCGGCAGTGGGGTGTGCCCGACGAGCGCATCCACGTGGTGCCGAACGGCATCGACGCGCGGGCGTTCCGGTTCGACGCCCACTCACGGCGCGCCACCCGGGCGAGCCTCGGCCTGCCCCCGGACGCCTTCGTGGTCGGGGGCGTGGGCCGGCTCGTCCCGGGCAAGCGGTTCGACGTACTCGTGCGGGCCGTCGCGGCGCTGCCCGGTGTCCGGCTGGTACTGGCCGGGGAGGGGCCCGGGCTGGCGTCGCTGCGCGCCCTGGCGGAGCGGCTCGGGGCGGGCGACCGCGTTCTCTTCCTCGGAGCGTGCGATGCCTCGGGGCCCGGCCCGGACGTGCCCGAGGTGCTCGGCGCGGTCGACGTGTTCGTGTCCGCGTCCCGCGAGGAGTCGTTCGGACTGGCCGTCGTGGAAGCGCTCGCATCGGGTCTGCACGTCCTGCACCACGCCTGCCCCGCGCTCGACGACCTCCCCGCCGGCAGCGCCCCGGGCGCCCGCCGGATCACCGGCGATCCCGTCGAACTCGCCGCCGCCCTGAAGAGTCTGGCGGATCTCGGTCCCCCGCGTCTTCCCCCGCCCGCCGCCGTCGCCGCGTACGACATCCGGCGCAGCAGCCACCACCTCATGGACGTGTACCGCCACGTCCTCGCCACGTCCCGTCCCCTGGAAAGAGCAGAGTCATGACCGAAACTCCCGCCCAGAACCCGGCCGCGCCCGGACGGACCCGCCGCCTCCGCTCCGCCCTCCGGCCGCCCGTCTGGTGGCCGTTGCCCGCCTGCGCCCTGCTGGGCGCCGCCTGCGGGATCTCGTACGGTCTGCTCACGCCGAAGAGTTACGAGGCCACCGGGTACGCGATGGCCGTCGCGGCGACGAAGACGACCGACCCGGCGGCAGCGCTGGGGTACGCGCAGTCGTACGGCCGGCTGGCGACCGGCGACGCGACTCTCGGTTACGCGCAGGGCGCGGCGGGCGAACCGCTGCGGAAGCTGCGGGGCCACGTCCGTGCGGAGACCTCCCCCGACTCGCCGATGATCGCGGTCACCGGCACGGCCGGCCGGCCCCGCCAGGCGGCCGAGATCGCGGACGCCGTGGTCGAGGCCCTCATCGTCAGCGGGGGCCACGTCTCCAAGGACACCGGGGTGAAGCTGATCCAGTTCACCCACGCCGTCGCGCCGAGCGACCCGTCCTCGCCCTCCGCGCCGCTCTCCGCGGCGGTCGGCGGCAGTGCGGGCGGGCTGGTCGGCGGCCTGCTGCTCCTCGTCCGGCGGCGCCCCGAGGAGCACCCGGCCCAGGCTCCGGCCCTGGTGCCGGGCCCCGCGCACGAGGCCGAGTCGCTGGTGCCCGAGGAACGGGAGGCCGCGCGATGACACCCGTAAGGCAGGATCCGCTGGGAGTCACGCTCTGCCGGGACGGCCGGGTTTTCGCCGCCCTCGCACCGGAGTGGGACGCGCTGCACCGCCGCTGCCCGTCGGCCACACCGTTCCAGAGTCACGCCTGGCTGCACTCCTGGTGGCTGTCGTACGGGCAGGACAGGAATCTCCGGGTCCTCCTGGTGCGACGCGGCGGGCGGCTGGTCGGTGCGGCGGCGCTGCTGCTCGCCCACCGCCCGATGCCCGTACTGATGCCGATGGGCGGGGCGATCTCGGACTTCTTCGACATCCTCGTCGACGAGGGGTCCGGGGAAGCGGAGACCGGTGCGGTGGTCGACGCCCTGGCGCGCGGCCTCCACCGGGCCGCCCGCTCCACCGTGATCGATCTGCGCGAGGTACGCCCGGACGCCTTGGCGCAGCGGCTCTTCGCCTGCTGGACGGGGCCCCGGGTCCGGCTCACGGACTCCACCTGCATGGAGCTGCCGGCCGCGCCGCTCGCCACGCTGGCTCTGGAGATGTCGGGCTCCCGCGCCCAGCGGGTGCGGGCCAAGCTCAGGAAGGTCGAGGCGCTGGGCGTCGTGTGCCGGGAGGTGCCGGTCGAGCGGGTGCCGGGGACCGTGGGGGACCTGCTGCGGCTGCACGCCTTGCAGTGGAGCGGGCGGGGCGTCAATCCCGAGCATCTGCGCCCCCGGTTCGCGGCCCATCTGACGCATGCGGCGGCGCGGATGGTCCGCGACGGCGGGGCGACGCTCACGGAGTTCCTGCTGGACGGGGAGGTGCTGGCGGCGAACCTGTCGCTGCACTCGGGTCCGCTGACCGGCTGCTACCTGTACGGCGCGCACCCCCGGCTGCGGGAGCGGAAGGTGGACGTGGCGACCCTGCTGCTGCGCGAGGTCTCGCGGCAGGCGGCTGCCGACGGGCGCCGGACGCTGAGCCTGCTGCGTGGCGCGGAGCAGTACAAGAGCTACTGGCAGCCGGTCTCGGTGGTCAACCAGCGGCTACTGCTGTCCCGGTCGGCGCTCGAACCGGTGCTGCGGCTGCGTGCGTCGCAGGTGGCGGCGAGGGACCGGGCAGCGAGAGAGGTGAAGGCACGCTTCCCCGCGGCGCGGGAGTGGCACGAGCGGCTCACCGCTCTGGCGGGCGCGGGGGCGGGCCGCTGAGCCATCCGGCGGAGCCGTACCCAGAACTTCGCCCGGATCCGTTACCGCCCGCCGTCCCCCGCGTTGGTCAGTCGGTACGGGGGCGCAGTACCCCGTAGCCCCACAACGAAACGTTCTTCCATAGGAGTTCTTGATGTCGCGTATCACGAAGGTCGCCGCCGTCCTGGCGGGAACCGGCGCCCTCATCGCCGGCGGCGCCGGCTTCGCCTCGGCCGACGCCGGGGCCGGTGCGGTCGCCGCGGGCTCCCCCGGTGTCATCTCGGGCAACGTCATCCAGGTGCCCGTGCACGTCCCGGTCAACGTCTGCGGCAACACGATCAACGTCGTCGGCCTGCTGAACCCGGCGTTCGGCAACACCTGCGTCAACGGCTCGGCCCAGCCGCAGCCGCTCCAGCACGAGGACGCGTACGGTCACTGACCCGGACGCGCCGACGGCGGCCGGTCTCCCCTCCTCATCCCCGGAGGGG